>JAWWDH010000128.1:0-8820 GCA_033720015.1 Pseudomonas sp. | reverse complement strand
TGCTCGGCGAGCTGAACAAGGCGCGCAATGTCGCCGCCGCAGCACTTAAAGGTTCGCCGTCATGCGCCTGAGTGACTGGCAGGCTGAGGTGCAAGCCTACCTACTGAATCCCGCTGCCGAGGCAAATCCAGCACTGCGGGCGAGCCTGCTGGGCAGCGCGGCGCTGAGCGCCGAACAAGGCCTGGCGATCTACCACAACGCCTACCGCGCACGGCTGCTGGAGGCCTTGCGCGGTGATTATCCGGCCATACATGGCTGGCTCGGTGATGAAGAGTTCGAGGCCCTGTCGCTGGCCTATCTCAACGCGCACCCCTCGCAGCACTTCAGCCTGCGCTGGCTGGGTGCACAGTTAGCGGACTTTATCGACGGCTATCTGGTGCCGGCCCAGGCGGCACCCTTGAGTGAGCTGGCACGCCTGGAATGGGCCTTTACCCTGGCCTTCGATGCGCTCGACGGCGTGCCGTTGAGCCTGGCGCAGATGGCCGCATTAGCGCCTGAAGACTGGCCGGGGCTGCAGGTGCGCCTGCTGCCCAGCGTGCAATGGTTGACGTGTCGGCATAACAGCGTGGCGATCTGGCGCGCGTGCAAAGAGCAGACGGAGTTCCCCGGCAGCCAGCCGTTGCCTGAGGCGCAAACCTGCCTGGTCTGGCGTGATCAACTGATCACCCGCTATCGCAGCCTGGCCGCGGATGAAGCCACTGCCTTACAGGGCATGACGGCGCACGGCTGGAGCTTCGCCGTGCTGTGTGGCGAGCTGAGTGGGTTGGGCGAGCAGGCCCCTCTGCAAGCCGTGACCTGGCTGCGCCAATGGCTGAGCGACGGCCTGCTGCAACCTGGGCCTGGATAGCTATTCTCGATGCAAGCGCTAGCCTGAAAAGGGAGGCACTCGAATTATCCTTTCACTGTTGTGACGAGTGGAGGTTCCATGCGCGCGTATCTACCGCCGGCTCTGCGTGATCTGCAACTGCCGTTGCGGGTGCGCTTATGGAATGGCTACCAACTGGATCTCGGCCCGCAACCGCGAGTCACTCTGGTCGTCAACGACCCCAGCCTGATGGCGCAACTGGCCCATCCAAGCCTTGATGTACTGGGCGGCGCCTACGTTGAAGGCCGGTTGGGGCTGGAAGGTTCGATTATCGACGCCATCGAGTTGGGCGATGCCCTGAGCCAAGCGCTGCTGGGCGATGAGCCTGCCAGGACGCTCGCCAGCGCTGTCCATGACAAGAATAGCGACGCGGACTCCATCCGCTACCACTACGACCTGTCCAACGACTTCTATGCGTTGTGGCTGGATCCCGAAATGGTCTATTCCTGCGCCTATTTCGAAACCGGCGAGGAAAGCCTCGAACAGGCGCAAACCGCCAAACTCCGTCATCTGTGCCGTAAGTTACGCCTGCAAGCGGGCGATAAATTGCTCGATGTAGGCTGCGGCTGGGGTGGCCTGGCGCGCTTCGCTGCCCGTGAATACGGGGCGCAAGTGTTTGGCATTACCCTTAGCCGGGAGCAACTGCACTGGGCGCGCCAGCGGGTAACCGAGCAGGGCCTGGGCGGCCAGGTGACGCTTGAGTTGCTGGACTACCGTGACCTGCCGCAGGATGGTCGTTTCGACAAAGTGGTGAGTGTCGGTATGTTCGAGCATGTCGGTCACGCCAATTTGCCCCTGTATTGCCAGCGCCTGTATGGCGCGGTCAAGGCGGGCGGCCTGGTGATGAATCATGGCATTACCGCTAAGCACACCGATGGTCGGCCGGTCGCGCGCGGTGCCGGTGAGTTCATCGGGCGCTACGTATTTCCCAATGGCGAGCTTCCACACCTGGCCAGCGTCACTAGCTGCCTTAGCGAGGCCGGGCTGGAGGTGGTCGACGTGGAAAATCTGCGTCTGCACTACGCGCGCACCCTGGCGCTGTGGAGTCAGCGCCTGGAGGGGCAGTTGGAACGCGCCGTACAGATAGTGCCGGAGCAAGCAGTGCGCATCTGGCGCTTGTATCTGGCAGGTTGTGCCTATGGGTTCAGCCATGGCTGGATGGCGTTGCACCAGGTTCTGGCGGTTAAACCCCGTACTGATGGGGGCCACGACCTGCCTTGGAGCCGTGCCGACCTCTACCCTCAGTGAGCTGCGCCCGCGCCGGCTGAAGTAACCGCTGGCGGCTTTGTTACCATGCGGCATTGCCCTGAGCCGAGCTGTGCATGCCTGCCTTCCTGTTGCGTTACCGCGTTGTGCTGATCGTTCTGCTGATATTGCTCGGTTTGCTGGCGAGCATCTGGCTGGCTGGGCGCTATGCCGAGCAGCGCGCCTGGCAGGAGCGCAGCCTTGAGGCGCGCGGGCAGTTGCAGCTGTATGCGCAGTCGATCCATACCCTGGTCGAGCGGTTTCGCTCGGTGCCCGAGGTGCTGGCGCTGGACAGCGATATCAAGTCGCTGCTGCACGCTCCGGATGACAGCTTGCTGCGCGAGAAGCTCAATCAGCGTCTGGAGCAACTCAACGCCGCTGCCGGTTCCAATGTGCTCTACCTGCTCAACACCCAGGGCGAAACCCTGGTGGCCAGTAACTGGCGTGACTGGAGCAGTTTTGTCGGCAACAACTATGCCTTTCGGCCGTATTTTCAGGATGCCGTGCGGCGTTCATCCGGGCGCTATTTTGCGGTGGGAGTGACCACCGGGATTCCGGGTTACTTCCTCTCCCACGCGGTGCGCGACGACCACGGCGTGGTGATCGGCGTGCTGGTGGTCAAGCTGGAGCTGGAGGAGTTGCAGCGTGAGTGGGCCGCTCAGCCCGGCGTCCTGCTGGTGGCCGACAGTTACTCGGTGGTGATCCTGAGTAACCGCCCAGCCTGGCGCTTTCTCGCCCTCGACGCTTTGAGCGAGCAGGCCCGCGCCGAACTGGTGGAGGTGCGCAAGTATGCCGAACAGGCGCTGCAACCCTTACCCAGCAAGCTGCGTCGGCAGATCGACAGCGACAGCCAGTGGCGCTGGGTCGACGGCCCGGACGGCCCACACGATTACCTCTGGCAGCGGCAGGCGTTGGACGATGAAGACTGGACATTGCACCTGCTGCACGAGCCGAAAACTCTGGTCAACAGCGTGCGTAGCTACCGCTTAGCCGCCGCCGGGGTGTGGATGACCCTGGCCTTTCTGTTGCTCTACCTGGCCCAGCGGCGCAAAAACCAGCGCCTGCAGGCGGGCATTCGTGAGCGTCTGGAACGCGAGGTGGCGCTGCGCACCGCCGAGTTGCGTGAGGCTCAGGACGGCCTGGTGCATGCGGCGAAGATGGCCGCGCTGGGGCAGATGTCGGCCGCCATGGCCCATGAAATCAACCAGCCACTGACCGCCATGCAAATGCAATTGGGCAGCCTGCGCCTGCTGCTCGACAGCGGTCGCCAGGACGATGTGCGTGAGGGGCTGCAGCGTATCGATAGCCTGCTGCAGCGCATCGCCGGGCTCACCGGCCACTTGAAAACCTTCGCCCGCAAGAGCCCGTCCGGCCTCAGCGAACGCCTGTGTCTGAGTGAGGTGCTGGAGCAAACCTTGCAGTTGCTGGCCCCGCGGCTACGCAGCGAGCAGGTGCAGTTGCACACTGAGGTCGACAGCACTGCGCGGGTGCTGGGGGATGCCATTCGTCTGGAGCAGGTGTTGCTCAACCTGCTCAACAATGCCCTGGATGCCATGGCCGGTAGCGAGGTGCGGCAGCTGCATGTCCAGATCGAGCGGCAGGCTCAGCAGTGCGTGCTGAGCATCGCCGACAGTGGCGGTGGGATTGCCGCCGAGGCGCTGGCGCATGTGTTTGAACCGTTTTTCACCACCAAGCCGGTTGGCAGCGGCTTGGGTCTGGGCTTGGCGGTGTCCTACGGCATCGTGCGCGAACTCGGCGGCAGCTTGGAGGCGGCCAATACCGAGCAGGGCGCGCTGTTTACCCTGCGCTTACCGGCAGCGCCGAATGCGTAGGAGCCCGTAAAACAGTAGGGTGGCTTAGCGGTGCTGATAAGTGGTGGTTTAGCCGCGCGCAATGGTCGTGCGCCGCGTAACCCACCAGACGATGGAGCGTGTGACACCGCTGGTGGGTTACGCCGCCCCAGGTCAGGTGCATAGTCGGGCAATCGCGACAGGCGGCTAACCCACCCTACGTGTTGTATTGCGACCCGACGGGTTACGCGCCAGGCACCGGGTTGTATTCAAGCGGGTGGTTTGCGGTGCTAACCCACCCTACACTGCCGCCGTTCAAACAGGAGGTGCCATGAGTGCTCAGGTCATAGTCGTCGACGATGAAGCGGCAATCCGCGAGGCAGTCCAGCAATGGCTGGAGCTGTCCGGTTTCAGCGTGCACAGCTGCGCCACGGCGCAGGCCGCCTTGGCGCTGGTTGATCGCGACTTTGCCGGCATCATCATCAGCGATGTGCGCATGCCCGGTACCGATGGCTTGCAGCTGCTCGACAGCGTGCTGGAGCGCGACCGCGAACTGCCGGTGATTCTGGTCACCGGGCACGGTGACGTGCCGATGGCGGTGCAGGCGTTGCGCCAGGGTGCCTACGACTTTATCGAAAAGCCGTTTACCCCTGAGCGCCTGCTCGACAGCGTGCGCCGCGCCTTGGACAAACGCCGCCTGGTCTGTGAAAACCGTCAGCTGCGCCAGCAATTCGCCCTTAAGGACCATATCGAGGCGCAACTGCTCGGCGTCTCCCGGCCGATGGAAACCCTGCGTCGGCAGATCCTCGAACTGGCCGGCACCTCGGTGAATATTCTCCTGCGTGGCGACACCGGTAGCGGCAAGGAGCGAGTGGCGCGCTGCCTGCACGATTTCAGTAACCGCGCCGGTAAGCCATTTGTCGCGCTGAACTGCGCAGCGATTCCCGAGCAGCTGTTCGAGAGTGAGCTGTTCGGCCATGAAAGCGGGGCCTTTACTGGTGCGCAGGGCAAGCGCATCGGGCGTATCGAACATGCCGACGGCGGCACGCTGTTTCTCGACGAGGTGGAAAGTCTGCCGCTGGCCCAGCAGGTCAAGCTGCTGCGTGTGTTGCAGGAGAAAACCCTGGAACGGTTGGGCTCCAACCGCAGCATTCAGGTTGACCTGCGGGTGATCAGTGCGGTTAAACCGGACCTGCTCGATGAGGTCAAGGCCGGGCGTTTTCGCGAGGATCTTTACTACCGCCTGAACGTCGCCAGCCTGCGCATTCCGCCGTTGCGTGAACGCCGCGAAGACATCCCGTTGCTGTTCGAACACTTCGCCCACCAGGCTGCGCAACGCCATGGCCGTGAGACGCCGAGCCTGGCGCCGGCTGAGTTGAGCCGTTTGCTGAGGCATGACTGGCCGGGCAACGTGCGTGAGTTGATCAATGCTGCGGAGCGTCACGCCCTCGGCTTGAGTGGCGGCGTGGCGCCTGCCGATGACCTGCCGGTGCAATCGCTGGCTGAGCAGATGGAGGCTTTTGAGGCGCAATGCCTGCACCGCGCCCTGCAACATTGCCAGGGCAATATCGCCGAGGTGATGGCGCTGCTGCAGCTGCCGCGCCGCACCCTCAACGAGAAGATGCAACGCCATGGCCTGTTGCGCAGCAGCTACCGCCCAGCTGGCAGCAGCGAGGAAGACTGAGCGTCGTGCCAATGATCGGCGGGTTTTTGCTGATAATGGCTCGTCGGGTGGCGGATTTCCGCTGATAAACCCCGGTGATTATTCGCGAAGGTCAGCAAGAAGCCTCTAGACCGGGGCTTTTCTGCGCTGGCACGGCATCTGCTATAGCTCTTGTCAGCCAGGCACTCGATTGCTCTGGTAACTAATAAGAAAGACAAGAGGTGACGCCCATGCACTGCCCTGCACCATCTGCGCGTTCGTCGCGTTCTGCATCACTTGCCCATCTCTTGTGCGCTCGGCTCCGGTCGTGCGTGAGCCTTCGCTCCTTTTCGTTATTACCCTAGCCCCTGGCGCTGCACCGCCGCCGTGGTGGCGTGTAGCGTCTACAGTGAAACCTCTGCATAAAGCCATAACAACGACGGAGATTCTTCCATGCGCATGACCAAACGTTTCAGCCTGTTTGCGGCTGCTGCCGCCTTTACCGCGAGCACTGCGGTACTCGCCGCCCCGACCTTTATCAACGTGCTGACCGGTGGCACCAGCGGTGTCTACTACCCGATTGGCGTGGGCCTGTCGCAGCTGTACAGCAACGGCATCGAAGGCTCGAAAACCTCGGTGCAGGCCACCAAAGCCTCGGTGGAAAACCTCAACCTGCTGCAAGCCGGTCGCGGTGAGCTGGCTTTCGCCCTCGGTGACTCGGTCGCCGATGCCTGGAATGGCGTGGAAGACGCCGGCTTCAAGGCACCACTGAAAAAGCTGCGGGCGATTGCCGGCACCTACCCGAACTACATCCCGATCGTCGCCAATAAAGAATCGGGCATCACCACCCTGGCTGACCTGAAAGGCAAGCGCATCTCTGTCGGCGCGCCGAAATCCGGTACCGAACTCAATGCCCGCGCGATCTTCAAGGCTGCCGGCCTGAGCTACGAAGACATGGGTAAGGTCGAGTTTCTGCCATACGCCGAGTCGGTCGAGCTGATCAAGAACCGTCAGCTGGATGCCACCCTGCAGTCCTCGGGCCTGGGCATGGCGGCGATTCGTGACCTTGCCGCGACCTTGCCGATCAATTTCGTGGCCATTCCTGCTGAGATCACCGCGAAGATCGACAACGCCGCCTACCAGGCTGTTTCGATCCCGGCCGGCACCTACGACGGTCAGGACAGCGATGTACCGACCGTGGCCATTACCAACATCCTGGTCAGTCATGAAGGCGTGTCGGAAGAAGTCGCCTACCAGATGACCAAACTGATGTTCGACAACCTTGAGCGCCTGGGCAATGCCCACTCGGCAGCCAAGGACATCAAGTTGGAAGGTGCTGCGAAGAGCCTGCCGATCCCGTTGCATCCGGGTGCTGAGCGCTTCTACAAGGAAGTCGGCGCACTGTAAGGCTGTTGAAGGGTTGGCTGCGTAGGATGGGTTGAGCAACGCGATACCCATGCTGCACGGCTTGAGTCTGGAGAGAAGCTTCAGCAACGTTCGATGGGTTACGCTGCTGCGCAGCTAACCCATCCTACCCAGGCTCCACTGTCAGTAGAGCTGCGAATAAAACCGCCGTGCGCGTCACGGCAGGTTTTGTTGGCGACTTTTGTGCTATCGCCGTTGTAATGAGAGCGTGACCGCCCATGAGTGAGCAAAACCAAGGCCTCGCCGCCAATCGCTGGGATTGGCCGAAAGCGCTGTTCTATGTCGCACTGCTGTTTTCGATCTTCCAGATCATCACCGCCGCCTTTCACCCGGTGTCCAGCCAGATTCTGCGTGCGGTGCACGTGGGCTTTTTGCTGTTGGTGGTGTTTCTCAGTTTCCCCGCCCGTGGCAAGGCTCAGCCTTGGCAGCCGCTGGCCTGGCTGCTCGGTTTGGCCGGCATGGCTACGGCGTTCTACCAGTGGTATTTCGAAGCGGACCTGATCCAGCGTTCCGGTGACCTGACCAGCAGCGACATGGTCGTTGGCTTGCTGTTGATCGTGCTGGTATTCGAGGCTGCGCGCCGCGTGATGGGCATTGCCCTGCCGCTGATCTGTGCGCTGTTTCTGGTCTACGGCCTGTTCGGTCAGTACCTGCCAGGCGACCTGATGCACCGTGGCTACGCCATCGACCAGATCGTCAACCAACTGTCCTTTGGCACCGAGGGGCTGTACGGCACGCCGACTTACGTCTCGGCCACCTACATCTTTCTGTTTATCCTGTTCGGCGCCTTCCTCGAACAGGCTGGGATGATCAAGCTGTTCACCGACTTCGCCATGGGCCTGTTCGGTCACAAACTCGGCGGCCCGGCCAAGGTCTCGGTGGTGTCGTCGGCGTTGATGGGCACCATCACCGGTTCCGGCGTGGCCAACGTGGTAACCACCGGCCAGTTCACCATTCCGTTGATGAAGCGTTTCGGCTACAAGCCGGCGTTTGCCGGTGGCGTTGAGGCGACCTCGTCGATGGGCAGCCAGATCATGCCGCCGATCATGGGCGCGGTGGCGTTCATCATGGCCGAGACTATCAACGTGCCGTTCTTCGAGGTGGCCAAGGCGGCGCTGGTGCCGGCCTTGCTGTACTTCGGTTCGGTGTTCTGGATGGTTCATTTGGAAGCCAAGCGCGCCAACCTGCGCGGCCTGCCGAAAGACCAGTGCCCGAACCCCTGGGCGGCAGTGAAGCAGCGTTGGTACCTGCTGATTCCGTTGTTCATCCTGATTTACCTGCTGTTCTCCGGGCGCACGCCGCTGTTCTCCGGGATGGTCGGCCTGGCCCTGACCGCTATCGTGATCCTCGGCTCGGCAATCATCCTGCGAGTGTCGTCCAAGGTCATGCGCTTCGCCTTCTGGATCGCCCTCGGGGTGCTTTGCGCCGGGTTCTTCCAGCTGGGCATTGGCGTGGTGTTTGGCGTGGTGGCGCTGCTGGTGGCGGTGTGCTGGTTTATCAAAGGCGGTCGCGACACCTTGGTGATCTGCCTGCACGCCCTGGTTGAAGGCGCGCGCCATGCGGTGCCGGTGGGCATTGCCTGCGCCTTGGTCGGGGTGATCATCGGCGTGGTCTCGCTGACGGGCGTGGCCTCGACCTTTGCCGGTTACATTCTGGCGATTGGTCAGGACAATCTGTTCCTCTCGCTGATCCTCACCATGCTCACCTGCCTGGTACTGGGCATGGGCATCCCGACTATCCCCAACTACATCATCACCAGCTCGATTGCCGCGCCGGCGTTGCTGGAGCTGGGCGTGCCGTTGATTGTGTCGCACATGTTCGTGTTCTACTTCGGCATCATGGCCGACCTTACG
>JAWWDH010000127.1:0-8827 GCA_033720015.1 Pseudomonas sp. | reverse complement strand
CTGGCCATCCCCTGCGACATCCTTGCACCGTGTGGGCTGGGCGGCGTGTTGAGCGCTACAGCCGTCGCCCAGCTGCGCTGTTCAGCAGTGGCGGGGGCGGCGAACAACCAGCTGGCCAGTGCCGATATCTCCGACCATCTGCAGGCGCGTGGCATTCTCTACGCGCCGGATTATGTGATCAATGCCGGTGGGCTGATTTACGTGGCCTTGAAACATCAAGGTGCAAGCCTGGTGGCGATCACCGCGCACCTGACCCAGATCAGCCGTCGCCTGACGGACATTTTCGGCCATGCCCAAGCCGACAAGCGCTCGCCAGCCAGAGTGGCCGATGCGCTTGCCGAGCGGCTGCTATATGGCTAAATAAGTGAGCGCCTCCCACGGCGCATTTTGTATTCGCTATAAATGCAAAACCCCAGTCACTGGCTGGGGTTTTGTTTGCCGCGGAGAAGGTTATTCGGCAGCGGGTTCGCTCAACTCACTCAGCGCATCGGGCTGGTTCTTGAAGGCTTTGGCGAAGATTTCGCGGTTCTTTGCCATGTAGATGCCCAGTTCTTCACCCTGGCTTTCATTCAGCGACGGCACGGCTTTTTGCAGCACCTCGGTGAGCAGTTCGGCCAGTTCGAGCATTTTGTCATGACGATCAGCTTCGGCTTTATCCATGAATAAACGCTCCAAATCCCGGCTGCTGCGGTACACCACTTCGACGGCCATTCATCACCTCTACGCCTTCACGCTGATAAGTTGCAATAAACTGTTTATTTGTACAGTGGTTGCGAGCATAAAGAACTCGCCGGCATTTGAACAGCAGCAAATGCCTCGCTGGCTGACAACATAGTCGAGTTTTCAGTGTAGGGTCGCCCCTGCGCCGCCATGGCGTGGCTGTTGCAGGTGCTTATTCCGCAACAACAAGCTTCTTCTTCTGGCGCTGATTAGATCAACTGCGCAGGGCCGTATTTTTTGATTCTCTAGGAGTTCTTATGGGTAAGCCAAACTGGGCCGAGCAGATGCGCGAGCGCATGCATGGCCAGGCTGAGTCGCTGGGCAACCTGTTGATGGAGGGGTTCCATTACCTGGCGCTGTTTGCCATCGGTGTGGTGACGGCCTGGGCAGCGGTGATGGCCTTTATCGGCATGCTGGACAAGGGCCATATCACGGTCGATGACATCCTGTTGCTGTTCATCTACCTGGAATTGGCGGCCATGGTGGGGATCTATTTCAAGACCAACCACATGCCGATTCGCTTCATGATTTATGTGGCGATTACCGCGCTGACCCGTTTGATGATTGCCGATATATCGCACAACCATAAGCCCGATATGGGCGTGGTGATGGTGTCCGGGGCGATTTTGTTGCTGGCGCTGGCGATTTTTGTGGTGCGCTATGCCTCGTCGCGCTTCCCCTCGGTGCAGGCGGCTGGGGTGCGCAAAAAATCCAACCCGGCGGATGATGCCGCGGAAAAAGACGACACCCAAAGCGACGATTGAGTGGCTTGGCTCAGGGGCTTAACGGGGCAAATAGCGCCTGCAGGTCGTCTGCACTGAGCTGCAACTGGGTCTGGCTACCGCCTTCCAGTACGCCGCGAGCCAGGATGGCTTTGGTCTGCTGCAGCTGCTGGATTTTCTCTTCGACGCTGCCACGGGCGATCAGCTTGTAGACGAACACCGGTTTGTCCTGGCCGATGCGGTAGGCGCGGTCGCTGGCCTGGGCTTCGGCAGCCGGATTCCACCAGGGGTCGAAGTGGATCACCGTGTCGGCGGCGGTCAGGTTCAGGCCCGCGCCACCGGCTTTCAGGCTGATCAGGAAGATCGGCAACTCGCCGGCCTGGAACTGCTGCACCGGGGTGCGCCGGTCCTGGGTGCTGCCGGTGAGTTTGGCGTAGGGGATGTTGCGCGTTTTTAGCTCGGCCTCGATCAGCGTCAGCATCGAGGTGAACTGCGAGAACAGCAGTACGCGGCGGCCTTCGGCGAATAACTCGTCGAGCATTTCCAGCAGGCCGCTGAGTTTGCCCGAATCCAGGCTGGTCAGTTGGCTGTCGCCCTCATCGCCAAGCAAGCGCAGGTCGCAGCAGGCCTGACGCAGACGCAGCAACGCTTCGAGAATCACGATCTGGCTGCGGGCCAGACCCTGGCGAGCAATCTCGTCACGGACTTTTTTGTCCATGGCCAGGCGCAGGGTTTCATAACGGTCGCGTTGCGCCGCGCTGAGTTCGACATAGTGAGTGATTTCGGTTTTCGGCGGCAGCTCGCTGGCCACCTGCTCTTTGGTACGCCGCAGAATAAAGGGCTTGATCCGGCCGGTGAGGTGCGCCAGACGCTGTTCGTTGGCGTTTTTCTCAATCGGCGTGCGGTAGTCGCGGGTAAAACTCTTGCTGTCGCCGAGCCAGCCGGGCATGAGGAAATTGAACAGCGACCACAGCTCGCCCAGGTGATTTTCCAGCGGTGTACCGGTGAGGCACAGGCGCTGGTCGGCCTGTAGCTGCCCGGCAGCGATGGCGGCCTTGCTGCGCGGGTTCTTGATGTTCTGCGCTTCATCGAGGATCAGCAGGCGGTAGCTGTAAGCGCTCAGTGCCTTGAGGTCGCGCGGCAGCAGGGCATAGGTGGTGAGGATGATCTGGTGCTGTTCTATCTGCTTGAACAGCGCGCGGCGTTTTGGCCCGTACAGTGCCAGCACCTTGAGCTGCGGGGTAAAGCGCGCCGCCTCGTCCTGCCAGTTGGGAATCAGGCTGGTGGGCATGACGATCAGCGCCGGCTGCTGCAAGCGCCCAGCCTGATGCTCACAGAGAATATGGCCGAGCGTCTGCAAGGTTTTGCCCAAGCCCATGTCATCGGCCAGCAGGCCGCCCACACCCAGCTCAGCCAACCCCTGCATCCAGGCCAGGCCTTGCAGCTGATAGGCGCGCAGCTCTGCCTGCAGACCTGGCGGCGGTTGCAAGGTGGCGCCGCCCAGACGTTGCAAGCGCTCGGCGAAGTCGCGTATCTGGCTGCCGCCTTGCCAGCTCAGCGCGGGGCCATCTTGCAGATGATTTAGCCGTGCGGCGTCTAAACGCGACAGGCGCAGACGCTGGCTGGATTCGCCAGGCTCGCGCACAAACAGCTCACCGAGGGTGGCCAGCAAGGGTTTCAAGCGTGACAGCGGCAGGGCAACGCGTTTGTGGTTGTTGGGCAGGCTGACCAGCAGCATTTCATCGTCGTCACGCTTGCTCAGGGCTTCGCCATTGAGCAGCCAGGGCTTGTGGCGGATGGCCTGCAGCAGAATCGGCAGCAGGCTGATGCGTTGACCTTCGACCTCAATACCCAGCTCTAGGTCGAACCAGGTTTGCTCGGGGTCTTCCTCAACCTCGGCGTACCAGTCATCAACCTGGGCCAGGTTGAATTGGAAGTCTGGCTGCATGCGAATCAGCCAGCCTTCTTCGCGCAGTTGCGGCAGTTGTTCGCGGACAAACTGCAACCAGGCCGCGTCGTTGACTTGCTCGTAGGCTTCACCAGCGCTCTCCGGCAGGGCCTCGCTTTGCCTCAGTGACACCTGCAGGCCGGTCTGTTGCAGGCGTTTGCGAAGCTGCGCCTCGGCGTCGAGGTTACGCACGATGCGCAGGCTCAGCCCGGGGTTCTGCTTCATCACCAGGTCTTTGCCATGCTTACCCAAGGCCAGGTGGCCCTGGTAATCGAAAGCCAAGGCCGCGCGGTGCTGGGTTTGCTCCTGCATACGGCCCTTGCGCGCATCGAAGTGCACGCGCACCAGGCTGCCCAGGCTCAGCACGGGGCTCGGTTGTAGGCCCTCCAGGCGCTCTTCGCGGGCCTCCGGGCTGCTGACGATCAGCGGTGAAAGGTCGACGCCTTGTTCCTGCTGGGCTTGCAGGGTGAGCAGGGCGCTGGCCACATGTTTGCAATTGAAACCCACCGGGCAGCTGCACTTGCCACTGACGCCCCAGCCCTGGCCGTAGGGATGTAGGGTGATGCGCTGTTGGTAGGTCTGGCTGCCTGAGCCACGGCAGCTAGCCAGCAGGGTGCTGTCCTTGAGGCTGAGCAGGCGGCTGCGGCCTTGTGCGGCGTAGCCCTGGCCACGTTGCAGGTCGCCCACGCCAAATTCGGCGCGCCAGTCTTCCTCACGTAGATGCAGGATATCGAGGGCCATCAGATGGCCCTGCTGAGCGAAAAGACGAATCGTGACATGGGCAGCTTTCTCGAAGGCAGCCGATGATTCTTGCACAGGCCGCCCGGCTTAACCAGACGCTTTTCGCTGCCCGGCCGCGAACACTCACCCAACCTATGCTTGGGGGCGCTAATTACACTGTGGTTTGGCGAGCAGAGACGCGGGGTACTAGCGGCGTTGCAGGGCCGCGCGGTATTGCCCCGGCGTGGCATTAAACGCTTGGCGGAAGCGGTTGTTGAAATGGCTGGCGCTGGCAAAACCACAGGCCAGGGCGACCTCGACGAGCGGCTGGGTGGTGTATTGCAGCAGCTGCTGGCCATGGCGCAAGCGCTGCGCCAGCACATAGCGATGCGGCGGTAGACCAAAGCTGAGTTGGAACATCCTGGCGAAGTGGTATTCGGAGAGCGCACATAACCCGGCCAGCTGGCCCAGGCTGAGCGGCGCGCTCAAATTCGCCTGGATAAAATCGCGCATTCGCCGGCGTTGCAGGGGCGCTAGCCCGCCGGTCAGGCGCAGGCCTTCACGGCGGCCCACTTGGCACAGCAGTGCATGGCTGATCAGGCCATGGGCCAGGCTGCTGCTGAGCAGACGCTCGGCGGGTTCCTGCCAGACGAGTTGGCTGAGTTGGCGAAAACGCTGGGCCTGCTGCGGGTCATCGAGGAAGGTGCCTTCGCGCAGTTCCAACTCACGCGGTTCACGGTCGAGCAGATGGACGGCGGCCAGGGCAAACTGTTCCTGACTGATATACAGATGCGCTAGCTGGATTTTGCCGTTGATCACCCAGGCCGACTGATGCCCGGCCGGCAGCACGCACAGTTTGCCCGGTGCGCCTTTGCTGTGCGGGTTTTCACGGCGGAAGCTGCCAGTGCCGTCGGCCAGGTAGCAGGACAGCGTGTGGTGGCTGGGCGCCTGATAGTCGCGGGCATCATCGCGGTTGCTCCACACCGCCGCCGCCAACCCGTCACCCAACTCGGCACTGCGTTGCAGCTGAGCATTGGGCGAGCTGTGCATGCTCTGGAAAACCTGTAAGTGTTCGAGTGGCGCCATACATCCTCCGTCGCCTCATGCTACGCCTGCGATTTTCGCCTGCCAGCCCTTGACCCATAAAAAGCGCAAGAATGTGCAAGGCCTTCGATGCTGAGCCGGCGCTGTGCTGCAATTTTCGGATTGACTGACGCTGCTGTGATTAGGTTATATGCGTGTAGTCGTATATTCGAAACTCCAGATATTCAGGTGTTGCCCATGACCCCGACCGAGTTGTTCAAGGCTCTGGCCGATGAAACCCGTGTGCGCATTACCCAGCAGATCGTGCGAGAGGGCGAGCTGTGCGTGTGTGAGCTGACGGCGGCCCTTGAGCAAAGTCAGCCGAAAATCTCCCGGCATCTGGCACTTCTGCGCAGCAGTGGCCTGCTGCAAGACCGCCGCGCCGGGCAGTGGATTTACTACCGAGTGCACCCGCAACTGCCGGCTTGGGTAGAGCAGACCCTGGCGCAGTTGCTGCAGGCTGATGACCCGCAATTGGCGCAGGACAGTGAGCGTCTGCTAGGCATGCGTAACCGCCCAGGTCGCCAGTCGCTCTGTGATTTAACGGCAGAGGTGTAAATGCTCAACACCCTCGGTTTATTTGCCCTCACGGCCTTGGCCGAGATCATCGGCTGCTATCTGCCCTATTTATGGCTGAAACAGGGCAAGAGCATCTGGCTGCTAGTGCCTGCGGCTGCGGCACTGGCGTTGTTTGTCTGGCTGCTGAGCCTGCACCCGACCGCCACCGGGCGGGTGTATGCGGCCTATGGCGGGGTGTATGTGGCGACGGCGATTGTCTGGTTGTGGCTGGTGGACGGCATTCGCCCGAGCCACTGGGATTTGCTCGGGGCCGCTGTGGCCTTGTTAGGCATGGCGATCATCATGTTCGCCCCGCGTTCTGTTTAATCACTTAGCGAGAGCATCAGCATGGCTATCAAAGTAGGTATCAACGGCTTTGGCCGCATCGGGCGTTTGGCGCTGCGCGCCGCCTGGGGCTGGCCGGAGTTCGAGTTTGTGCAGATCAACGATCCGGCCGGGGACGCGGCGACCCATGCACATCTGCTCAATTTCGACTCGGTGCATGGCCGTTGGCAGCATGAGGCCAGCAGCCAGGGTGAGTGCATCCTGATTGGCGGCAAGCGCATCAAGGTCACGGCCAACAAGGCCATCGCCGACACCGATTGGAGTGGCTGCGATTTGGTGATCGAGGCCAGCGGCAAGATGAAGACCGTGGCGGTGCTGCAGGCTTATCTCGATCAGGGCGT
Source organism: Pseudomonas sp. (assembly GCA_033720015.1). Taxonomy (GTDB): domain Bacteria; phylum Pseudomonadota; class Gammaproteobacteria; order Pseudomonadales; family Pseudomonadaceae; genus Aquipseudomonas. The sequence goes on along the minus strand of JAWWDH010000127.1, from coordinate 2,390 downwards.
GCAGCGCGTAGTGGTCAGCGCGCCGGTGAAAGAAACGGGCGCGTTGAATGTGGTGATGGGGGTTAACCAGCAGCTGTTCGACCCCGCGCAGCATCGCATCGTCACGGCGGCGTCGTGCACCACCAATTGTCTGGCACCGGTGGTCAAGGTGATCCACGAAAACCTCGGCATCCGCCACGGCTCGATCACCACCATCCATGACCTGACCAACACCCAAAGTATCCTCGACCAACCACACAAGGATCTGCGCCGCGCGCGGGCCAGTGGCATGAGCCTGATCCCCACCACCACCGGTTCGGCCACCGCTATTGCGGAGATTTTCCCCGAGCTGCGCGGCAAGCTGAACGGCCACGCGGTACGCGTACCGTTGGCCAACGCTTCGTTGACGGATTGCGTATTTGAGGTCGAGCGGGCGACGACGGTGGAAGAGGTCAACGTGCTGTTCAAAGCCGCCGCCGCAGGCCCGCTGGCCGGGATTCTCGGTTACGAGGAGCGGCCGTTGGTGTCCATCGACTACCGCAGCGATCCGCGCTCCTCGATCATCGATGCGCTGTCGACCATGGTGGTCAACGGCACTCAGGTGAAGTTGTATGCTTGGTATGACAACGAATGGGGCTATGCCAACCGCACCGTCGAATTGGCGCGGCTGGTTGGCTCGGCATAAGCAATGGGCGGCCCCACGGCCGGTTGGTGGGTTACGCCTTCGGCTAACCCACCCTACGTACTAAGAATTGTCTGAACCGTAGGATGGGTTGAGCGCAGCGATCCCCATCAAGCACCCCGCACCACAGGATTCCCCCCGATGCATGCCTTATCCCGTCTCGCCCCGGACGTGCGCCAATACCTGCTGATAACCGGCAACTACTGGGCCTTTACCCTGACTGACGGCGCGCTGCGCATGTTGGTGGTGCTGCATTTTCACAGCCTCGGCTATTCGCCATTGGCGATTGCAGCGCTGTTTTTGTTCTATGAAATTTTCGGCGTAGTCACCAATCTGCTCGGTGGCTACCTCGGCGCGCGGCTGGGGCTTAATCGCACCATGAATATCGGCCTGGGTTTGCAGGTCGCGGCCTTGTTGATGCTCACCGTGCCGGCGGCCTGGCTGACGATCCCTTGGGTAATGGGCGCGCAGGCGCTGTCGGGCATCGCTAAAGACCTGAACAAGATGAGCGCCAAAAGCTCGATCAAGTTGCTGGTGCCGGGCGACCAGCAGGGCAGGTTGTACCAGTGGGTGGCGATCCTCACCGGCTCGAAGAATGCGCTCAAGGGTGCGGGCTTTTTCCTCGGTGGCGCGCTGCTGGCGTTGCTCGGCTTTAGCGGCGCTGTGCTGGCCATGGCTGCTGTGCTGGCGCTGGTCTGGTTGGCCAGTCTGCTGCTGTTGAAAAAGGACCTGGGCAAGGCCAAAGCCAAGCCGAAGTTCCGTGAGCTGCTGTCCAAGAGCCGGGCGATCAACCTGCTCTCGGCGGCGCGGCTGTTTTTGTTTGGCGCCCGTGATGTATGGTTTGTCGTGGCGCTGCCGGTGTATCTAGCCAGTGTATTTGGCTGGGATGTGTGGCTGGTCGGCGGTTTTCTTGCGGCCTGGGTGATTGGCTACGGCATCGTGCAGTCCTTCGCTCCAGCCATTACCGGTAAAGCCAGCGGCCAGTTGCCGGATGGTCGTGCGGCGTTTGTCTGGGCCGCGCTATTGGCTGGCTTGCCAGCGGCGATAGCCTTGGGCCTGGGCAGTGACTTATCAGCGCAGTGGGTTCTGCTCGGTGGGCTGATGCTGTTTGGCGTGCTGTTTGCGGTGAACTCCTCGCTGCACAGCTATTTGATCGTCAGCTACGCCAAGGAAGACGGCGTGTCGCTGGATGTGGGCTTCTATTACATGGCCAACGCCTTGGGCCGGCTGCTCGGCACGTTGCTCTCCGGCTGGGTGTATCAGGCCTATGGCTTGGAGGCCTGTCTGTGGATTTCCTCGGCTTTTGTTCTGCTCGCGGCGCTGATTTCCCTCGGGTTGCCTCGGTATCAGGCAACGGCTTAGCGCTGATGTGTTTGCATAAGGCTGGCCCTGACTCAGTCGCACTCACCGGGGATAAAAAGCGCAAGTTTGTGCAAGCCAGTAAGGACTGAACAGGCGAAAACTCTCGGCCATTCAAAGGGAGTTTGTTGATGAATCTGTCGCTCTATCTGTTAACCGTGCTGATCTGGGGCACCACCTGGATCGCCCTCAAGTTGCAACTGGGCGAGGTGGCGATTGCCGCGTCCATTGCCTATCGCTTTGCCCTGGCATCCCTGGTGCTGTTTGTCATTCTGTTGCTCAGTGGTCGTCTGCAAAAAGTTGATAAGCGTGGCCAGCTGATCTGTCTGGTGCAGGGGCTGTGCCTGTTCTGCCTGAATTTTATGTGCTT
>JAWWDH010000126.1:0-8843 GCA_033720015.1 Pseudomonas sp. | reverse complement strand
GCTTGCTGTGCGGCAGCCAGCGGCTCAATCAGCCGGCTCAGCCAGTGCGGCTGCTCAGGGCCTTGCAGGTGCGCATCGGCCAGGGCGGCGAGTTCGGCATGTTGCTTGTCGCGGCCCGCCACATAGCTGTAACCGGTACAGCCATCGACCAGGCGCACCACGCAACGGGTCACGGTCATTTCACCGAGGTTGAACGGGCTGCCGGTACCACCCATACGGCCGCGCACCAGGGTCATGCCGATTTCCGGCGCGCGGATCAGGCGATACTCAGTTTCTTTCAAGGCCGATTCATAGGCCGCCAAGCGGGTACCGGCACGAGCCAGCACGCCCATCCAGCGCTGACGTGTGGCGATTTGCGGGTCGCTGTGCAGCAGGTTGCGGTTCATCACAGAGCTCCATCAAAGAACGAGCTGAAACGACAAGCACGCAGCGCGTGCGGCTCGATAACCACAGCGCCACCGGCTGGCCAGCCAGGTCGCAGAAAAACACTTGCACGCGGAGTAACCGTGTTCGCGGTACGCCGACTCGGCTTGTCTAGGCAGGTGCATGGGTTAAAACGAGTAGCCAGCGGCGTCAGATAAACTGCTTGCGCAGGCGTTGGGAGAGGATGTCGAGCACGCTCACCACCAGGATGATCACCAGCAGCAAGGCGCAGGTCTGGGCAAACTGGAAGCCACGAATCGCCTCCCAGAGGATCACCCCGATACCACCCGCGCCGACCATGCCGACCACGGTGGCCGAACGCACGTTGGACTCGAAGCGGTACAGCGAATAGGAAATCCACAGCGGCAGCACCTGTGGGATCACCCCGTAGATCACTTCCTGCAAGGCACTGGCACCGGTTGCCCGTACCCCTTCGACCGGGCCGGGATCAATCGCCTCTACCGCCTCGGCAAACAACTTGGCCAACACCCCGGTGGTGCCGATAAACAGCGCCAGCACCCCGGCGAACGGCCCCAGCCCCACCGCCACCACGAAAAGCATGGCGAAGACCATTTCATTGATCGAACGGCAGGCATCCATCAACCGCCGAGTCGGTTGATAGACCCACCAGGGCACGATGTTTTCGGCGCTGAGAATGCCTAAGGGAATGGCGCAGACAATCGCCAGCACCGTGCCCCAGAGGGCGATCTGCACGGTGACGATCATCTCCTTGAGATACAGCTCCCAGTTACTGAAATCCGGCGGGAAAAAGTCCGCGGCAAAGGTCGCCATGTTGCTGGAGTCGCGAATCAGGCCCAGCGGATTCATCTCCGCGCCCTGCCAGGACCAGGCCAGCACGGCAAAAAACAGCCCCCAGCCAATCAGCTGCGTCCAGGAACGCTTGGCCGATAGTTCAGCCGCAGGTGCGGTAGTCAAAGTGGTCATAACGACATCTCAAATGAGCGACAAAGGTCAGCGGCCCGCCCGCAGGCGAGCCGCCCCGAGCCATCAACCGGCGCTGGCTGGGCTCTGCTTGGCAATTTCAGCCAGACGCTTTTCCAGCTTGGCCAACTCGCTATCCAGCTCTTTGAGCTGCGCTTGCTTGTCGCTGTCCGACAGCTTGTCGTTGTTTGCCACTTCGGTGCGCTGCTTAAACAGTTCCAGCTGGCGAATCGGCAGCAGCTGATCGTCATCCGAGGCCTTGAACTTGGCCCACTGCAGGCCTTCCAGCACCTTCAGTTCAGCCGCCTGGTCGCCGTAGCTCATGAAGAACTCGCGCAGTTTGTTCTTGGTGGCGTCATCGAGGTTCTTGCGCCAGACCAACGGGTCGGACGGAATCAGCGGCGAGGTCCAGATCACCTTCAGCTGGGCGGCCTTGTCTGGCGCAGTCACTTGCAGACGCTCCATGCCTTCGCTGTTGAAGGTGCCGACATCGACCTGCTTGTTGGCCACCGATAGCGCGTTGACTTCATGGCTGCCATTGAGTGAGCGTTTGAAGATCTTGTTGGCGTCGGCATTGTTCTGCGCGAACACGTAATAACCCGGCACCAAGTAACCCGAGGTGGAGTTCGGGTCACCGTTGGCGAAGGTCAGGTCTTTGGCGTTTTTCAGCATGTCCTCAATCGAATTAATCGGGCTGTCCTGGTGCGCCACCATCAGGCTGTAATAACCCTGCGAGCCATTGGCGGCGACGGTCTGGGCAAATACCTGACCGCCGGCTCGGTCCACGGCTTCCATCGCCGATTTGTTGCCATACCAGGCCATGTCGACCTTGTCGAAGCGCATGCCCTGGATGATTCCAGCGTAGTCAGGGGCGAAGAAGGCATTGATCTTCATGCCGGTCTGCTGGCTCATGTCCGCCAGGAAGGGGTCCCACAGGGTCTTGAGGTTCTGTGAGGACTCGGTGGAGATGATGCCGAAGTTGATCTCCTGTTCAGCGGCCTGAGCAGCACCCAGAACCGAGCCGGCCAGCAGCGTGGACGCGACAAACACACGACTAATACGTTTGAACATGCAAAGCACTCCTAGTGCGAATGGACAGATAGGGATTGGCCTAACAGCAGACGTGACTCAGGCCTTGGCCAGAGCCAGCGGTACGTTCTGCGCGCGGGGGCGGTGCGCGTTGCCGATTGGCAGCCGCTCTACTGCAAGCTCGGCACCATAGAGATCGTTGAGGAAGTTGGGATGCAGCTCGGCCGCGGCGCCGTCGAAATGGATACGCCCCGCCTTCAAGGCCACGGCGCGCTGGCAATAGCGCATGGCGTAATCCACTTGATGCAGGGTGACCACCACGGTGGTGCCGTCTTCACGGTTGATGTCGGCAAGAATCTGCATGACCTTGCGCGCTGACTCGGGGTCCAGCGAGGCGATCGGTTCATCGGCCAGAATCACCTTGGCGCGCTGACACAAGGCACGGGCAATCGCCACGCGTTGTTGCTGGCCGCCAGACAGGGTCGACGCCCGCTGCTGTGCCAGGTCAGCCAAACCCACCCGGGTCAGCGCCTGCATCGCACGCTGCTGTTCTTCGACACTGAACAGGCCGACGCTGCCCCGCCAGCGGGGCATGCGTCCCAGACAACCGAGCAGCACGTTCTGCAGCACGCTGATACGACCGACGAGGTTGAACTGCTGAAAGATGTAACCGATATCCGCACGCAGGCGGCGCACGTCGCCATTCAGCTGACCCTCTGCCTGCACCTCACGCCCGAGCACCTGAACCTTGCCGCCGCCTGCGCGGTCACAGCAGGCCAAGCCAGCGACATGGCGCAGCAGGGTTGATTTGCCAGAGCCTGACGCACCTATCAGCGCGACCATCTCACCGGGTTCAACGGACAGCGCCAGATCAAACAGCGCCTGCTTACGGCCGAACGTCTTGTTCAGGCTCTCAACCCGGATCACTGCGCTCATGGAATGCCTCCTTTATTAACGGTTACACCGCGGCATGCAGCCGCCTTCTGGTGTAGACCAAGGTAGGCACCCCCTGTGTCAGACCGGTTAACGGGCCGTGACACTTACGTGACGAGTACTTGCAGTTTTCGCTACTGGAGGGAAATTTTCCTTTTATGTCCAACAAGACGCATTTCTGATCACTGGTGCTGACCTAACGCCTTTATCAGAAGCAAAATACGCCGTACAATTGACGTCAACTTATAGACACCTCGACTAATGAGTCACGCGAGTGTTTAAGCGGCTTTCTGGCTGAACGGTTAGCGCTGGCAGGAGTCAAACCGGTGACTATGCTATAGCCCATTGCCAGTATCGCTTTCCTGAACTAACCGGTTTAATGTACGCGCCCTATGAAACCAGCACTCTATTCCAGCCGCACCGCTGACAAATTTGTCGTCCGCTTGCCAGACGGCATGCGCGAGCGCATTGCGGATGTCGCACGCAACCATCACCGCAGCATGAACTCGGAGATCATTGCTCGTCTTGAGCAAAGCATGCTCCAGGAAAGTGCACTGGGTGATGACCTCAACATGCGCCTGGACAGCCCCGAGCTGTCGCTGCATGAGCGCGAGTTATTACAGCGCTTTCGTCAGCTGTCGCGTCGACAGCAGAATGCCCTGGTGGCATTGATTGCTCACGACGCCGAGATGGCCAACGAAGAAAGCTGAACGTGCGGCAGACTTAAAAACCGGCCTGGGCCGGTTTTTTGTTGCCCATAAATCAGCCGCCCTACAGATTTCGCCCATAAAAAAACCGCCTGAGCAGGCGGTTTTTTTATTTCAGCAAAGACTCAGCCGACAAAGTTGAGCAGCACACCCGCCGCCACTGCCGAGCCGATAACACCGGCCACGTTTGGCCCCATGGCGTGCATCAACAGGAAGTTCTGTGGATTGGCCTCCAGGCCGACCTTATTCGATACCCGCGCCGCCATCGGCACCGCAGAGACACCGGCCGAGCCGATCAGCGGATTGATCTTGTTGCTGCTGAACAGGTTCATCAGCTTGGCCATCAATACCCCTGATGCGGTGCCGGCACAGAACGCAATCATGCCCAGACTGAGGATGCCCAAGGTTTTCAGCTGCAGGAATGATTCCGCCGACAGCTTCGAACCGACAGTAAGGCCGAGGAAGATGGTGACAATATTGATCAGCGCATTGCGCGAAGTATCGGCCAGACGCTCAACCACACCGGCCTCACGCAACAGATTACCCAGCGCAAACATACCAATTAACGGTGCAGCGTCTGGCAGCAACAAGCCGATCAGCAGGCACAGCACGATCGGGAAGATGATTTTCTCCGACTGCCCTACTGGACGCAGCTGCTGCATGACGATGGCGCGCTCTTCCTTGGTGGTCAGCGCACGCATAATCGGCGGCTGAATCAACGGCACCAGCGCCATGTAGGCATAAGCCGCCACCGCAATAGGGCCAAGCAGATGCGGGGCCAGTTTAGACGTCACGAAAATCGAGGTCGGGCCATCGGCACCGCCGATAATCGCAATCGATGCTGCTTCTTTGAGGGTGAACTCCAACCCCGGAATACCCAGCGCAGTCAGCGCTAGCGCGCCCATCAGCGTACCGAAAATCCCGAACTGCGCCGCCGCCCCGAGCAACAGGGTTTTCGGGTTAGCCAGCATCGGCCCGAAGTCGGTCATGGCGCCGACACCGAGGAAGATCAGCAGCGGGAAGATACTGGTGGGCAAGCCCACCTCGTAGATCATGTGCAGAAAGCCTGCACCCTCGGCCATATTGGCCACAGGAATGTTGGCCAGCAAGCCACCGAAGCCAATCGGCAGCAGCAGCAACGGCTCAAAGCCTTTTTTGATCGCCAAGTAGATCAGCCCGATACACACCGCGATCATAAATAACTGACCGACTTCGATGTGGTACAGGCCCGTGCTGTGCCAGAGCTTGAGGAGCTTATCCATTACCGCGCTCCCTTAACCGATGGCCAGCAGGCTGTCGCCCACCGCCACCGCATCACCGACTTTGACGTTGACCGCTGCCACGGTGCCGGCCTTGAATGCACGAATCTCGGTTTCCATCTTCATCGCTTCGAGGATGATCACCAACTGCCCCTCTTCTACAGCCTGACCTGGCTGCACCAGCACCTTGAAGATATTGCCCGCCAGCGGTGCGGTCTGCGCTTCGCCGCTCACTACCGGCGCAGCCACGGCTGCCGCAGTGCCAGCACCACCACCGACCGCCTTCAGCCCTTCGATATCACCGCCTTCATTGACCTGTACCACATAGGACTTGCCGCCCACTTCAACGGTGTAGACCTCAGGCGTACCAGGCTCACGCGCGAGCTGCTCCTGACCGGTCGGCACTGGCTCGAAGGCTGACGGGTTACCGCGATTTTCCAGGAACTTCAGGCCAATCTGCGGAAACAGTGCGTACGTCAGCACGTCGTCGACTTCATCGGCGGCCAAGGTGATGCCCTTCTCTTTGGCAATGCCCTTGAGCTCGGCAGTCAGCTTGTCCATCTCGTCATCAAGCAGATCGGCAGGACGACAGGTAATGGCTTCAGCCCCATCCAGTACCCGCGCTTGCAGCTCTTTATTGAACGGTGCCGGTGCTGCGCCGTATTCACCCTTCAATACGCCAGCCGTTTCCTTGGTGATCGACTTGTAGCGCTCACCGGTGATCACGTTGATCACCGCCTGAGTGCCGACGATCTGCGAGGTCGGCGTCACCAACGGGATAAAACCGAGGTCTTCACGCACCCGCGGGATCTCCGCCAGCACTTCGTCAAACTTATCTTCGGCGCCCTGCTCTTTCAGCTGGCCTTCCATGTTAGTCAACATGCCGCCCGGGACCTGCGCGACCAGAATGCGCGAGTCGACGCCCTTAAGGTTGCCTTCAAACTTGGCGTACTTCTTCCGTACTTCGCGGAAGTAGGCCGCAATCTCTTCGAGCAACTCCAGGTTCAGCCCGGTATCGCGCTCGCTGCCTTGGAAAATGGCCACAACCGACTCGGTAGGCGAATGACCGTAAGTCATCGACAGCGAAGAGATCGCCGTATCGACGCCATCGATACCCGCATCCACCGCCTTAACGATGGCGGCGGTCGACAAGCCAGCGGTGGCATGGCAGTGCAGATGAATAGGGATCGACAGGGACGCCTTCAGGCGTGTCACCAGCTCGAACGCGACATAGGGGTTGAGAATGCCCGCCATATCTTTGATCGCAATCGAGTCGGCGCCCATGTCTTCGATCTGTTTAGCCAGATCGACCCACATGTCTAGGGTGTGCACCGGGCTGGTGGTATAGGAGACAGTGCCCTGAGCATGCTTACCCAATTGCTTGACCGCCTTGAGCGCGGTCTGCAGGTTACGCGGGTCATTCATCGCGTCGAACACACGGAACACATCAACGCCATTAAAGGCGGCGCGCTCAACGAATTTTTCGACAACGTCATCGGCGTAATGGCGGTAACCCAGCAGATTCTGCCCGCGCAACAACATCTGCTGCGGGGTGTTGGGCATGGCTTTTTTCAGCGCACGAATACGCTCCCACGGGTCTTCGCCGAGGTAACGGATACAGGAATCAAAGGTCGCGCCGCCCCAGGTCTCTACAGACCAAAAGCCAACTTGATCGAGCTTGGCAGCGATCGGCAGCATATCTTCCAGGCGCACACGGGTGGCCAGGATCGACTGGTGCGCATCACGCAGCACCACATCAGTAATACCAAGGGGTTTGTTTACGGCAGTCATGCAGATGCTCCCTGTCGAACCTGACTCACCCGCGGCGGGCGCGGTGCTGGTGAATAGCGGATTGGATAGCGGCGAGTACATCGGCACTCGGCTCATTAGCGGCCGGCTTAACTGCCAATGGCACAGATATGGGGGTTGGCGTTTTCGCGGCAACTTGACCGATAACCCACGACATCACGCGGATTACCAACACCAACAACACCAGGAAGAGAAATACGAAACCCAGGCCGAATAGCATGAGTTCGACACCCTCAAGCAGGAGTTCACTAGGGGTCATCTTGGCTCCATTACCCGCTCGTGCGAGCTGCGTTAATTATTAGAGTGGAGCGCCCGAGAACCGCTCTCAGGCAAAGCTGGCGAACCTTAGCGTGAAACGAGCGTTTGAAGCAAACTCCATACGGACTACTTTCGACACTTGCGCTCAACCGACCGCACCGACAAAACACCGACTAACTAGAGCAGGAATACACTGGCCAAACCGAGGAAGATAAAGAAGCCGCCACTGTCCGTGACCGCAGTAATCATCACGCTCGCACCCAAGGCCGGATCACGCCCCATGCGCACCAGCGTCATCGGAATCAGCACGCCCATCAGTGCCGCCAGCAGCAGGTTCAGCACCATCGCCGCGGTAATCACAACGCCCAGCGACCAGCTGTCATAAAGCAGGTAGGCCACTACACCAATCACCCCACCCCAGACAATGCCGTTGACCAAGCCAACCCCCAGCTCCTTGCGAATCAAGCGCGAGGTATTACCGGTACTGACCTGGTCCAGCGCCATCGCGCGCACAATCATGGTGATGGTCTGATTACCCGAGTTACCACCGATGCCCGCCACAATCGGCATCAGCGCCGCCAGGGCGACCAACTTCTCGATGGAGTCCTCGAACAGTCCGATGACCCGCGACGCCATAAAGGCCGTCACCAGATTGATGGCCAACCAGGCCCAACGGTTGCGCAGGGATTTCCACACCGAGGCGAAGATGTCTTCCTCCTCGCGCAGACCGGCCATATTGAGGACTTCGCTTTCGCTCTCCTCACGAATCAGGTCGACCATTTCATCGATGGTCAGACGACCGATCAGCTTGCCGTTCTTGTCCACCACCGGCGTAGAGATCAGGTCGTAACGCTCGAACGCTTGAGCGGCGTCGTAGCCGTCCTCATCCGGGTGGAAACTCACCGGGTCGGTAGCCATAACCTCGCTGACCAGCTTGTCCGGATCATTAACCAGTAGCCGCTTAACCGGCAGCACACCCTTGAGCACACCGTCGTAATCCACCACAAACAGCTTGTCGGTGTGCCCCGGGAGCTCCTTCAGACGGCGCAGGTAACGCAATACCACTTCCAGGCTGACATCTTCGCGAATGGTGACCATCTCGAAGTCCATCAGCGCGCCGACTTGGTCATCCTCATAGGACAACGCCGAGCGCACGCGCTCACGTTGCTGCGCATCGAGGGTTTCCATCAGCTCATGGACGACATCACGCGGCAGCTCGGAGGCAAGGTCGGCCAATTCGTCAGCGTCCATCTCCTTGGCCGCGGCGAGAATTTCATGGTCGTCCATGTCAGCGAGCAGGGTTTCACGCACCGCATCGGACACTTCGAGGAGGATATCGCCGTCGCGCTCGGCCTTAACCAGCTGCCAGACAGTCTGGCGATCACCGAGCGGCAACGCCTCAAGGATGTGGGCAACGTCAGCGGAGTGCAGCTCATCGAGCTTGCGTTGCAACTCGGCCAGATTCTGCCGGTGCACCAGGTTT
>JAWWDH010000125.1:0-8849 GCA_033720015.1 Pseudomonas sp. | reverse complement strand
GGAACCCCGAGGTTGCGGGTGTAAAACAGCACGCTGGCGAGAATGCTGTCGCTGACTTCAGGCTCGCCGCCATGCGGTGCATCGCGGCAGTCCAGCTGCGCCTCGCTGCAGTTGTCCTGGGCAATCAATGTACTGGTCAGGCCCATGTCGTTGGCAAAGGCTTCGGCATTTTGTTGGTTGAGGGTAGGTTGCCCGGCTTTCCAGCCAAAGCGGCCAAGTACCGTGCGCTGTTGTGCGCGGTCCCAGGCCTGGTTGGCGCGCCCGGAAATACCATCGCCATTGCTGTCCTCGGGGTCGGCATTGGCCAGGATGGCGGCTTCGGGAATGGCCTCCAGCAGACCGAGACCAATCATTGGTGGGGCGATACGGGCGGAGAACAAGGTGTCGGCATGCAGCGCGCCGTAACCGAGCTGGCTGATGTCCAGTCTGGGTTGGCGCAGCTCGACCAGCAGGCCATCGGCAAAACTGACCGTCTGGGCGCTGTAGCTGACGCGCACCTTGCCTTCAGGCGCCGTGCCGGGGTTGGCCATATCTTGCAGTTGGCTGCCGTAGGTCGGTTCGGCCAGCACGCCGAGGCGCTGAATAATCGCCGCATGCTCGATGCCCGCAGGGATCGACAGGCGCACCAGCATCGACACCGCACTCTGTGCCTCAGGCACCGGTGGATGGCCACGGCCGTCCTTGATGTGGCAGTTCTGGCAGGCGTTGGTGTTGAACAGCGGGCCAAGACCGTCGCGCGCCGTGGTGGTGGCCGGTGAAGTGACCCAAGGGTTGCGGAAGAAGCTGTTACCGACGCTGAAGTCCAGGCGGCGTAACGGCGACAGGTTGGCCGACGGCAACGAAAAAGCGTTCTGATCTGCTTTACGCACGGTGGCGCTGCCGGCAGACAAGGCTTCGCCGGGCTCTGCTTGGGTGAAGCGTGGGGGCTTGTCACAGGCCGTCAGGCTCAGCCCGAGAGCCAGTAGCAGCGCGACGCGATGCAGCGCAAACATGGGAGAGCATCCACAGCAGAAAACAGGCGGCAGATATTACCAGTCTGTAATGGTTTAAATAAGACGGATTTGCATTATCACTGATGACTAAACGCCGCAGGGCGTCAACATCGCCGAATGCGGTCTGTCGTCGCCTAGCGCCGGCCCCGAGAGGTGGCGGGGCAGCATCCAGAAAAAAGCCGCACCCTTTTGCAGGGTGCGGCTAGTAAATCGAGGCGCTGGCGTGGGCCAGGCCGCTATGTGGCTTAGAAGCTGTGGTCAGCGGTGTCCGGGTTGAGGTCGCTGATGCCCAGCTTGCCGGCAGCTTGCTCAATAGCAGCGGTTTGCTTGACCAGGGCGGCGATGGCGTCACGGACGATTTGCTGGCCAGCGGTGTTTTCTGCGGCAATCAGCTGATCGAAGTGCTGGCCGTTGTTGGCGCTGTCGACCAGGGCCTGCAGTTTGCTTTCTGTCGCTGCGAGGTCAGCCTTGAGGGTGTCATCGGCGGCGGCGTCAGCTTTGGCGACCAGCGAGGACAGACTTGGGCCCGTCAGGGTGGTGCCGTCAACCTTCTTGTACTCGCCGAGGTAAACGTTACGAATACCTTTGCCGTTGTAGAAGTGCGAGTTGTGGGTGTTGTCGCTGAAGCAGTCATGCTCGTCCTCGGTGGAGTTGGCTTCCAGCGCGACTTTCATGCGCTCACCAGCCAGTTCGCCGAGGGACAGGCTGCCCATGCCGAAGAGCATTTTACGCAAACCGTTCTCGGCCGATTCGGCTTCCAGTGTGGCGCGGTAGTTGTCGGCATTGCCGGCTTGCCACTGCACGACCATGGCGTCCAGATCGCTGACCAGCAGGTCGGTCGCAGCTTTAAGGAACGCGCGACGACGTTCGTTGTTGCCGCCGGTAGCACCGTCACCCACCACGAAATCTGTCGCCGGGCGCTCGCCAGCGCCTGGGTTGGTGCCGTTCAGGTCTTGGCCCCACAGCAGGAATTCGATGGCGTGGTAGCCGGTGGCAACGTTGGCTTCGGAGCCGCCCAGCTCATTGAGGCTGGCCAGCAGTTCTGGATTGATGGTGCTGACATCGAGCTTGTCTTCGCCAATCTGCAATTCGGTGTTGGCAATGATATTGGCGCTGGAACCTGGGTTGCCCAGCGCGTGCTGATAGTCCTTGGCGACGTAGTCGATCAGGCCTTCATCCAGCGGCCAGGCGTTCATCTGGCCTTCCCAATCGTCGACCACGGCGTTACCGAAACGGAACACTTCACTCTGCATGTAGGGTGCGCGGGCGGCTAACCAGGCTTCGCGGGCGGCTTTCAGGGTGTCAGCATTCGGCGTGGCGAGCAGGGCATCAACTGCGCTTTGCAGCGTTTTGCCGGTGCTGGCGGCGTCGCTGAAGACGGCCAGAGCCAGGTCCGCATAGTGGCTGACTACTGCTTTAGCTGCTGCTTTATCAATCTGCCCTGTGGTGACCGCCGCCGCGCTGGTGCTGCTTGCCGCGGGTGCGGTGGCTTGGTTGGCTGGTACTTTATCTTCGCCGCAACCGGCGAGTGAAATGGCGATGGCAAGCAGGCTGGCAGAGGCCAGGGGCATACGGAGCATGGCGAAATCCTTTACAAGTTAGGTGAAACACTCATGCGTCTGAGTGCAAAAGCCAAAGCATAATGCGAAAGATTTGCATTATGCGCAAAGGGTTCGTGCAGTTTTTTTTGCCCTACGCTGTGGCTGAGGTCTGCGTTGGGACAAGTCGATAGGGCTAAAATGTCCAGCTTAATTGCTTTTTGATAACCGCTCGGAGTAATGCATGAGCCTTACCAGTGTCGTCATTATTGTGCTGTTGATCCTGCTCGCCGCCTATGCCGTGGTGCTCTACAACGCCTTGGTGCGTTTGAAGCACAGTGTCAGCAAAGCCTGGTCGAACATCGAGGTGATGCTCAAGCAGCGCCACGAGGAGCTGCCCAAGCTGGTCGAGACCTGCAAGCAGTACATGCAGCACGAGCGCAGTACGCTGGAGGCGGTGATTGCTGCGCGCCAGGCGGTTTCCAACGCGCAGGTAAAAGGCGACATGAATGCGCTGGGCAAGACCGAAACGGGGTTGCGGGCGGGGCTTGGCCAGCTGTTTGCGCTGGCCGAGAACTACCCAGAACTGAAAGCCAATGAGAGTTTTCAGCACCTGCAGCAGCGCATCAGCGGTTTGGAGAACGGCATTGCCGACCGTCGCGAGTTGTACAACGAGGCAGTCAACCTGAGCAACGTGCGCATCGAGCAGTTTCCCGATGTGCTGATTGCGCGCGTATTTGCCTTCAAGGCGGCGGTGTTGCTGCAATTCAGCGAGTCGGAAAAGGCCGATGTCGATCTCAAGTCGCTGTTTTCTTAGGCCGTGGATATTCAAGGGCAGGTTATCGGCTTGGCGTGCAGCGTGGCGGTTAGCGCTGGCGGAGCCTGGTGGTTCTTACAGCGTTTCTCGCAAGCGCGGCACCTGCTCGATACGCCGACCTCGAAGATTCGTTCGGCCGCCCAGGGCTATGTCGAGTTCTACGGTGTTCTGCATGAGCGCGCCGAGGCGCAGTTGCTAGGGCCGCTGACCAATACCCCTTGCCTGTGGTGGCGTTACAAAATCGAGGAATACACCTCAAGCGGCAAGAAACGCAGCTGGCGCACCCTGGAAAGCGGCAGCAGTGAGGCCCTGCTGCAACTCGATGACAGCACCGGCAGCTGCCTGATTGACCCGCGCGGCGCGCAAGTACGGCCGCAGACCCGCGATGTGTGGAAAGGCCGTTTGCGCCATCCTCTTGGCGCGGCGAACAGCGGTTGGCGAGCGCTGTTCAGCGATGGCCAGCGCTACCGCTATACCGAGGAACGCTTGCATGCCGGTCAGCCCTTGTATGCCATCGGCGACTTTCGCAGCAGCGGTGGCGGGCGTCAGGGCTTGGATTTGGCGGCAGCGCAAGGCGCGGTGATTCGTCAGTGGAAGGGCGACTTCGCTGGCCTGTTGAAGCGCTTTGATAGTGACGGTAATGGTCAGCTGGATGAGCGCGAATGGCAGCGTGTGCAGCTTGCCGCAAGCCTGGAGGCCGAAGACCGCCATCGCCAACAAAGCACTCAGCCGGTGCAACACCTCTTGGGTAAACCCCTTGAAGCGCAGCCGTTTATTCTTTCCTGCGCTGGCGAGGATGAACTGGTGCGCCAGTTTTACTGGCAGGCGGCTGGTGGGGTGTTGCTGTGTGTGACGGGTGCACTGGCAGCGGCCTGGCTGCTGGGGATCAACAGCTTCTAAGCGAACAGAACGGCGCAACAAGAAGCCCGCCAAATTGGCGGGCTTTTACGTATGCATCTGGCGTTAGAGCGTAGCGGGGTTGACAGTGCTGTTCAGGCGGCGGGCCTGCTTCAAATAGGCCGTCAGCTCGCGGGCCGGCAGTGGTTTGCTGTACAGGTGGCCCTGACCCTCGTTGCAACCCTGGGCGATGATGTAGGCCTCTTGCTCAACGGTTTCCACGCCCTCGGCGATCACCTGCATGCCGAGGCTCTTACCCAGCTGAATGATGGCGCGCACGATGGTGGCATCGTCCTCGTCCTCCAGCAGGTCCTGGACGAAGCTCTTGTCGATCTTGATCTTGTCCAGCGGCAGGCTTTTTAGGTAACTCAGCGAGGAATAGCCCGTACCGAAGTCATCGATGGCGATCAGCGCGCCGGAGCGGCGCAGGCTGAGTAGGTGTTGGGCGGCGGTGTTGATGTCTTCCATCAAGCCGGTCTCGGTGACTTCCAGCTCCAGGCTGCGCATCGGCAGACGATAAACCTGCATCAGGTTGTTCACTACTCGCGGCAGCTCGACGTGGTGTAGTTGTACGGTGGACAAGTTGACCGCCATGCGCAGCTCGGTAAAGCCCTGGTCGTGCCATTCGCGCAGCTGACGGCAGGTCTGGTCGAGAATCCATTCGCCGATCGGGATGATGCTACCGTTCTGTTCGGCCAGCGGAATAAACAGATCCGGCGGTACTAGGCCATGTTGCGGGTGTTGCCAGCGCAGCAGCGCCTCGACGCCGACCACGCGATGGTCGCGGTAATCGATCTGGGGCTGATAGACCAGGTGTAGCTGGTTCAAGGCCAAGGCGTCGCGCAGGTCTTTTTCCAGCTCGCGGCGGCGGCGCATTTCGCTGTCGACGCTGGCGATATAGAACTGGTAGCGGTTGCGCGAGCGGCTCTTGGCCAGGGTCATGGTTTGTTCGGCTTTTTGCAGCAGCTTCTCGGTGCTGTCGCCATCTTCCGGGAACAGGGTGATGCCGATGGTGGCGCGCAGGCGCACTTGCTGCTGGTCGAGCATAAACGGGTTGTCGAGGTCGTCGAGTACGGTCTGCGCCAGCTCGGCGGCTTCATAGGGCTGCTCGATATCGGCCTGAACCAGGGCGAATTGGTCGCCGCCGAGGCGGGCCAGGGCACCGAGGCGGCCGCTGTGGCTGCGCAGGCGGTCGGACAGGGCCAAGAGCAGTTGGTCGCCGGTCTGGTAACTGAACTGCTCGTTAATGCCTTTGAAGTCATCCAGGCCCACGCACAGAACCGCCACGCGGCGATTTAGGCGTCCAGCGTCTTCGAGGATCTTGTCGAGTTGCTGTTGCAGTTGCAGGCGGTTCGGCAAACCGGTGAGGAAGTCGTACTGAGCCATGCGCAATAAGCTGTTTTCCGCTTCACGGCGCAGACTGGTGTTGCGCTCGATGGAGGAGAGCAGTTGGTTGGCCGTGTTGATCCATAAGCCCAGCTCGTTCTTCTCGTTGCCCTTGAGCATCGGCAGCTTGTGCTCGCTGGGGCGATCCGGGTTGATGTTGCTCAGGTGCTCGATGATTTGCGACAAGGGCTTGGTCAGCAGCCAGTGGTAAACCAAATACAGCACCAGGCCCATGGCCATGGCGCGCAATACGCCGGAGATAAAAATGATGATCGAGTTGGTGACGAAGCTCTCGCCATAAGGCGCGGTGTCGAGGGTGATGTTGAGGTCGCCGTAGTACTCACTGTATGGGCCACGACCTACCAATTTAGTGGTGTATTGCTGCTCTTTACCGAGGATCGGGTCCGTCATCCAGCGCGTGGGGCTGCTGACCTGTTCGCGGGTTTTTTCCGCCAGCATCGGCTCGTTGGGGTGGCCGATGGCGGCCATGCGCACTGAGTCGTGCTGGAACAGACCCTCGATGACCTGCATGCCCATTTCCCGGTCCAGGCTATAAACCGCCTGGGTGGAAGGATCACGGAACATGCCAAGGATCCGGTGCGCATCATTGTCTACGGCCTGGCGGGTTTTGTACGCATCGAAAACGATCTGCGCAACGCTCAAGACTACGCCGACGATCAGCGCTGAGAGCAGCACTACGCGGAGCAATTTAAGTGACAAGCTGTTTTTGAGTTCCAGCTTCAAGTGGCGGTTCCTTGTTCGAAGCCGTTCGCATTAGTCGCACTGAGTATTGGCAAAGTCGCGCTTGCAGTCAAAGGGCCATTACTAAAGAGGGGTGAGCCTATTCTGTTGCGCGGTGATGGCGAGTGCACCTGCCTGTATCGGCTCGGGTTGTCGGTGGCTTGAGCGCCGCTGGGCGGCTTTTTGTGCTTGGCTGCGTTGCTTGCAATGCCGGGATATTTGGAAATGCATGTCAGACCTTAGCTTGTTAAGCGCGAATACTCATCTGCCAGCATTGGTTGGCGCTGCTCAGTTTGTTGGAGTTCGAATGGCCTGAGGCCTCGCCGGCGACGTGGGTTGTTGTGAAACAGTCTCCGTATAACAACAAACCCGGCGCAGGGCCGGGTTTGTTGTGGGGTAACGCGGGTGCTTAAGCGGCGAAGTTTTTCGCCACGAAGTCCCAGTTAACCAGGTTCCAGAACGCTTCGACGTACTTCGGACGCGCGTTGCGGTAGTCGATGTAGTAAGCGTGTTCCCAGACGTCGCAGGTCAGCAGCGGGGTGTCGCCGCTGGTCAGCGGGCAGCCTGCGCCGATGGTGCTGGCCAGGGCCAGGGAGCCGTCAGCTTTCTTCACCAGCCAGCCCCAGCCGGAGCCGAAGGTGCCGATGGAAACCTTGCTGAACTCTTCTTTGAACTTGTCGAACGAACCGAAGGCGGCGTTGATCGCGTCAGCCAGAGCGCCAGTCGGTTGGCCACCGGCATTTGGTGCCAGGCATTTCCAGTAGAAGGTGTGGTTCCAGACTTGGGCGGCGTTATTGAAGATGCCACCCGAGGAGGTCTTGACGATCTCTTCCAGGGTTTTGCCTTCGAACTCGGTGCCAGGTACCAGGTTGTTCAGGTTCACGACGTAGGTGTTGTGGTGCTTGTCGTGGTGGAATTCCAAGGTTTCCTTGGAAATGTGCGGCTGCAGGGCGTCATGAGCGTAAGGCAGCGGCGGCAATTCGAAAGCCATGGTTTATCTCCTAATCAGGTCAGGTGCGGTGTGCGCGAGGCCGATCACGGGCGGCCATCTAAGCGGCGTGAGTTATCTCTATGCGCCGCAAGCCGAAGATCATAGCACTGGCCCAGCGCCTTAAACACGCAGCAACTGTGTGGGAAAGCACCTGAGCATGCTCTTGCCTGCGCTCTGCATGGTCGTTTCAGAGCATGCCGGGGTTATTCAGCAGCTGCCAGGCGATGCTGAACATCATCAGCGATACGCCCAGATCGATAAACCGCCAGGTGCTCGGGCGCGCCAGCCAGGGGGCGAGCCAGGCCGCGCCCAGGGCCAGGAACGAGAACCATATCAACGAAGCGCTTGCCGCTCCCAGGGCATAGGCACCGGGCACCGGTTGTTGCGCGCCGAGTGAACCGATCAACAAGACAGTGTCCAGGTACACGTGCGGGTTGAGCAGGGTTACCGCGAGGGCTGCCAGCAGCACTGCACGACGTGAGCGGGGACCGCTTTCGCTCGCTTGATTCAGCGCCTGCGGGCGGCAGGCGCGCAACAGCGCCTGGGCGCCATACCAGAGCAGAAAGGCCGCACCACCCCAGCGCGCTACGCCCAGCAAGATGGGGTTCTGCGCCAGTACAGCGGCCAGGCCAAATACCCCGGCGGTGACCAGCAGGGCATCGCAGACCACACACAGCAGGGCCACGGGCAGGTGATGCTCGCGGCGCAGGCTTTGCGCCAGGACGAACGCATTTTGTGCGCCGAGGGCGATGATCAGCCCGGCGGCGATGAGTAGACCGTTGCTATAGCTTTGCCACATACCAATTACTCCGTGCCATCGGCCAGTTGCTGCAGCACGCCAAGGGCGCGCGGGCCATCGGCATGGGCGACGAATAGATGATCGTGGTAGTAGCCGGCGATCACGTTGCAACTGATCCCTGCGTTGGCCAGCGCTCCGGCCACTGCCGCCGTCAGCCCCACTGCCGCTAGGGCCGAGTGCACTTCGAGGGTCAGCCAGGCTGCTACATAGTCGATCTCCAGTTGCAGTTGTTCGGCCTGCTGCTGCTGCAGAATCACGCTCAGGCCTTCGCGTTCCTGGAAGCTGCCCAGCGGCTGCACACCTTGCAGTTGGCTGACATCAGTCAGGCTGCAAAAGACGTAGGCACCATCGTTCAGCACGGGAGTCATGCTGCGTAACAAGGTCGTCAGTGAAGTTTCGCCGGCCATGTGGAGTGTCCTGATTAGGGTGGAGAGTGTGGCGAGTCTGTGGCGTCAGGCTGTATAAGAGAAACCAATAGTGTTGATCGCTCATTAGGAAAACTGATTTGCTCGATTACAAATTACTGGCTGCCCTGGCGGCGGTTGTGGAGCAGGCCGGCTTTGAGCGCGCCGCTCAGGTGCTGGGCTTGTCGCAGTCGGCGGTGTCGCAGCGGATCAAGCTGCTAGAGGCACGGGTGGGGCAGCCGGTGCTGGTGCGGGCGCTGCCACCGGTGCCAACGGAAATCGGC
>JAWWDH010000124.1:0-8859 GCA_033720015.1 Pseudomonas sp. | reverse complement strand
GGTAGGCCGGTTTCATAAACGGGTCTTGCCAAGTCGCCCAGTGACGACCGCCCTCTTCCTGACCGCTGGCACTCGGGTTGCCGTTGGAGAGCAGCACTGGGTAGCTGTGTTGCTCGGCGCTCAGGGTGGTGGTGAACTTGCTCATCACATCTGGGCGGTCAAGGTAGTAGGTGATTTTGCGGAAGCCCTCGGCCTCGCACTGGGTGCAGAACATGCCGCTGGATTTGTACAGGCCTTCCAGGGCGGTGTTGCTTTCGGGATGGATGCGCACGCTGCTGTCGATCACGAAGCTGGCGCTGTCGGGCTGCAGAGTCAGGTGACTGTCGCTCAGTTGATAATCGGCAGCGTTTAACTGGCGATCATTCAGCGTGACCGAGAGCAGCTCCAACTGCTGACCATCCAACTGCAACGGTGGCAAGCCACTGCCGGCCGCCGGGTTGCGGCGCATCACCAGTTGCGCATGCACCAGGGTGTGGTCCTCGAACAACTCGAAGGTCAGGTGCGTTTCATCGATCAGATAATCCGGGGCCTGGTAGTCCTTGAGGTAGATCATCTTCGGCTGTTCGGTGCGCATGGCTTGTGGCCCTTTATCTACGGCGCGCGGCGCCGGATTGGCGAATGGGAAACTCAGACGGCCAGTTCGTGGATGGCCAGCTGATAAGCGGTGTACTTGCGAATATTGATCACGCCGGTGTCGAACATCAGGTACTGCCCCTTGATGCCCAGCAACGTGCCCTCGGCCAGCGGGTTCTTATCCAGGTTGAAGCTGGTGATCTTGGCCGGGTAAGCGTCAATCGGGTAGCCAATTTGCACCACCGGTTGATCGTTCAGCGGCTGAATGGCCTGAATACCGAAGCGCTGCTGCAACTCGGTCAAGCCGCTGCTGCAACTGGCGAACAGCTGCTCGCGCACGGCGGCAAGGTCCACCGGAGCAGCATCGCCTTTGAGCAGCGCGCGCCAGTTGGTTTTATCCGCCACCTGGCTGCGCAGCAGGTCTTCAACAAAACCGGACTGCTGACGGGTAGCAACGCGCAGGATCGGTAATGCCTGGCTGGCCCCTTGATCGATCCAGCGGGTGGGGATTTGTGTGGCGCGGGTAATGCCGACTTTCACGCCACTGGAGTTGGCCAGATAGACCACGTGGTCGGTCATGCAAAACTGCTCGCCCCAGCTCGGCTCACGACAGGTGCCTGCGTCGTAGTGGCAACGCTCGGGGCTCATGATGCAGAGGTCGCACTGCGCCAGTTTCTGCATGCACGGGTAGCAATAGCCTTGGCTGTAACTGCTCTTAGTCTTGCGCCCACAATGGCTGCAGTGGATCGCACCGAGAAACTCTAGGCGCAGGGTTTTGCCGATCAGCGGATTGACCGGCAGCAGCTCATCACCCAGGCGAAAGCTGTACTGCACCGGCGTATCCAGTTGCGCCGCCATTTTGCTCAGGGCGCCACGCGCTAACTCACTCATCAGTGCAGGGTATCCGAGGACTTGAACAGCAGATTGGCAACCGGTGCGGATTTAGAACTGCACTCCTGCGGGCCCATATAACCGATGCGCTCGTCTTCCGGCAGGTTATGGGTTTCCCAGGCAATCAGCGCCTGTAATGTCAGCTCTTTCTGCTCTTGGCTCAGCTTGCGGCCATCCGGCCATTTGCCGATCTCTACGGCCAGCTTGAGGCTCTGATAGATCTCAGGGGTGATATTTTCAATTGCTTCGATAAAGGACGACATAACGCCTCCAAATACAAAGTGGCAGTTTACCAGCCTGCTGCACAACTAAGCAGGCCGCTGAAGAACGTAGGCGAGGCAGGAAAGACAAGGCGGAAACGGCCGAAAAAGCGGAGTTTACCTGCTGTAAATGAGCATTACTCGCTTCGCTCGCCCTTCGGGCCGCGCTAAAGCGCGTTAGCAGCAAGCGGCTTGTTGAGGCCGCTTTCAACGCACTACAGCCAACTCAGGTCGTTTTTGACGGCCTGCTAACTGCGCGGCCGGCGCGCCAGCGCACCGCCTAGCAGCCCAGTCAGGCAACCTGCCAGCAGGCCACCGACGTGCGCGGCATTGGCAATGGCGCCGAACTGCAGCAACTCGAAGATGCCGGTCATGCAGATCAGCAGCCAGGCCAGCATCATCACCAGCACGCCGGGCGGAAGCCGATAGGCATTGCAGGGCGCCAGACGCTGGAAAATCCAGCAATGCCCAAGCAAACCGTAAAGCACCCCGGAGAGACCACCAAACAGTGAAGGGCCGGCATGCAGGTACTGGGCAAAGTTGGCCGCCAGACTGAACAACAGCGTCATCCCGAGCAGCATCCACGGGCCCTGACGCACTTCGATACGCCGCCCCAGTTCCCAATACCACAGCGTGTTCATCGCCAGATGGAGGAAGCCGAAGTGAATCAGCATCGGCGTCAGCAGCCGCCACCACTGGCCGCTGCTCAAGGTGTCGCTGAGGTAGCTGAAGTAGATGTAATCGCCCTGCAGGCGGTAATCGACAAAACTCAGTTCGCTGATCGCTGCCAGGTTATCGCCGAGCAAGGTGATAGCCGCGACGATAAAGGTCAGCAGCAGCACACCCGCGGTCACACGGCAGGCGCGCAGTTGCTGGATAAAGCTCGGCGAATGATTCGCAGCACGCGGTGGCGACTCAAGCGCGGCCGCAGCGTCACCCTGCGGATAACGCGCATAGAGTGCGCGCACCTGTTCAGCCAACGGCTCCTCGGGCACCCAGAGCACTTGCTCCCCGGCCTCTTCCGCTACCCGGTGCGGCACCTGCAAGCGCTGTAACAGTGCAATAAAGCCGCTCAAGTCAACGTGCTCGGGCAAGCGCATCGCTGCTACTGGACTCATGGGCGCGCCTCCGGGCTATCAACATCGACCCAGGCGAACTTGCTGGCATCCAGGCGCACCTCCTGATCGAGCCGGTACGCGACCATTTTGCCGTTTAGCACCGCACTGTAATCCAGGCAGGCCAGGTTGCTACGAATCGGTGCGGGCTTGCCGCTGCGCCAGTAGTGGCCGACAAACAACAGCGGTTGATCGGCTGGGTATTTAAGTAATTCAGTTTTCTGCGACTCACTCAGCGGCATCTGCGCCGCCAGCTCTGGCAAGGCATCGGGCTGGAAGACTATATCGCCGTAGGTTTGCGGGTCTTCTTCCCAGAACTTGGTACGAAAGTGCGCACGGGTAAAGCCGTCATCGCTGGTCAGGGTCATGCCGTGCGGCAGGCGCATATCGGTGCCGCGCAACAGGCGGTCCAGCGCGGTGTTGGCAAAGCTGCCGTGCACCGCAGCCGCCTGCAGAAAAGGCTCATCAATACAGCCATCGGCAAACTGCGCGCGCAGTGGCTCGATCAGGCTGTCATCCCAGCAGGCATGCACCACGCGAAAACGGCCGGCGTCGATAAATAGCGGCAGCTCGTAGAACCAGCCGAGAAACTCCTGCCACTCTGCCGGGTAGGCCTCGAACTGCTCAAGGGTTTCCTTGATCAGTCGGGCATGCCGCGGCGTGTGTTCACGCACAAACTGCCGGCCGCTGCCAGGGGCTGCCGGTGTACTCCAGGCCAGCGCATTGAATTCATGATTGCCCATGATGCACAGCGCCTGACCGGCGGCGACCATGTCCCGCACCAGATGCAGCGCCTCGCGGATACGTGGGCCACGGTCAACCAAATCACCAAGGAAAATCGCCATGCGCCGCGGATGACGCCATACACCCGCCTGCTGGCGATAGCCCAGGGTGGCCAGCAGATGCTCCAGGGTTTTCGCACAACCATGGATATCGCCAATCAGGTCATAACCACGAGCAGGGTCGAGAAGCATTAAGCACCCCCGCCGAGCCGGCTGCCCCAGCCCAGTTTGTTGCGGCAGACCTCATAGAAATTGTGATCCAGAGGGTGAATCAGTCGCAGCTTTTGCGGCCGTTTGGCGACGGTAATGGTGTCCCCAGGCGCGCAGGTGAAGTGATTTTGCCCATCACAGGAAACCAGTGGGTAAACCTGCAAATCCTTGGACACGACGATTTTCAGCTCGCTATTGCCATCCACCACGATGGGCCGGCTGGACAGCGTATGCGGGTACATCGGAACAATCACGATGGCATCCAGCTTGGGGTGCATGATCGGCCCGCCGGCGGACAGCGCATAGGCTGTCGAGCCGGTTGGCGTCGCGACAATCAGGCCGTCAGCTTTCTGGCTAAGGACAAACTGGCCGTCGATATACAGCTCGAACTCGATCATGCGCGTGGATTTTCCTGGATGCAGCACCACATCATTGAGCGCATCGCCCTGACCGATGGCCTCGCCATGACGGCGCACTTCGGCTTCAAGCAGAAAGCGGTTTTCCGTCAGGTAGTGCCCTTCGAGCACCTGCGCGACCTTAACTTCCAGCTCGTCGGGACGAATATCGGTGAGGAAGCCCAGGCTGCCACGGTTCACACCCAGCACCGGCACCTTATGCCGCGCCAGCGCGCGAGCCGCACCGAGCATGCTGCCGTCACCACCGACCACGATCACCAGATCGCAGATTTCCCCAAGAATTTTCCGCGAGGAGGTCTGCAGGCCATGGCCGGGCAACACTTCGGCAATAGTGTCTTCGAGAATCACATGCAGGTGGCGAGCGATCAGAAACTTCTTCAGCCGGCGAATGGTGTCGAGCACCTGGGTACTGCCCAGTCGACCGATGATGCCAATATTACGAAATTGCTCCATGGGGTTCCCGCCAGGCTCTATCTAATGGCTCGGATTATGGGCGAAAGGCCATGGCAGCAGCAAACCGCTGACCGGCTCTGCGCTATGCTCGCAACATGACGCCCTTCCCTTCACTCACCGATCTGCCCTCGCAACTGCGCCAGCCCGCCGTTCGCGACCTGGCCTGGGCGCTGCTTTCACCGCCGCTTTTGGCGCAGGTAGCGTGGCCACAGCGCCATCCACTCAAGGCCAGCCGCTGGAGCCAGCAACCCGCAGCGCTGGCTGACTGGTTACTGGCTCTGGATGCGCACAGCCACGCGCTTACAGAGTGGCTCAGCCAAAGCTCGGTACGCCGCCTTGGCCTCTACTACGAACGCCTCTGGCAGTTTGCCCTGCATGCCGCGCCGGATATCGAGGTGCTGGCCGCCAACCTGCCGATCCGCCAGCAAGGCCATACCCTGGGCGAGCTGGATATGCTGCTGCATGATGACGAAGGCGTGCATCACCTGGAGTTGGCCATCAAACTGTATCTGGGCCAGCCAACCTGCAGCGGCACTGATCTGGCGCACTGGCTCGGCCCGGGCAGCCACGATCGCCTGGATATCAAGCTGGCGCATATGGGCCAGCACCAGCTGCCGCTCTCTTCAAGCACGCAAGCACAGTACCGGTTGGCTGAACTGGATATTTATCACCCCCAAGCGGCAATGTGGCTGGCCGGCTACCTGTTCTATCCCTGGCAGCAAGCCTATGCTGCTCCGCTGAAAGGTAACCTGAACCACTTGCGTGGGCGCTGGCTGCATCGCGCAGACTGGGAGAACTTCACCGCGCACAACCCTGGTCACTGGCAACCACTGCCACGGCACGCCTGGCTAGCGCCGGCGCGCCTTGATGAGCAACAGTTATGGGCAGGCGAGCGCCTCACACAATGGCTTGCGGCACTGCCGGACGATGCCAACGCGCAGTTGCTCGTACGCTTGCTTGAAGGCCCACAGCACGCCTGGCTGGAAGCCGAGCGGGTGTTTATGGTGAATGATCGCTGGCCGCTGCAGGCCACCGACTAGTCAGCGAACCCGCAGTGAGCCAAGAACACCTCAGCGACTGCGCTCGGTGCGGCCACCCGAACGCGCCAGGTAGCCCGAGCCACGCTCACACAACAGCGCATCACGCTGCACCGCCGGCAAGGCATCCACGCCATCACGCAAGGCGTAGGCGCTATAGCCCAGCTGTGAAAGCAGAAATACCGCACTGGCACTGCGCTTGCCACTGTCGCAATAACACAGGTAGGTGCGTGTTTTATCCAGTAGACGGGCCTTTAGGCGCAGCAGTTGCAGCGGCATGTGCAAAGACTGCAAGGCGTGGGCGCGCTCGTACTCCTCTTGCAAGCGCACATCCAGCCACTGCGCCCCAGCAGCCAACAACCGCGAAGCTTCGCCAAGCGACACCTCATTCACCACCGGCGCCTTAAGCAAGGCGAAGAAATCCTGACGATCCAGGCGCAGCACCACACCCTCTTCCAGCATGGTGACCGTGGCATTGCGCGGGCTGTCAGCCAGCAGAGCTTCCTCCCCAAAGCAGGCGCCAATCTCCAGCTCGGCCAATACCTGCTGCGCACTGCCGGCAACGCGAATTACCTCGGCCCGGCCACTTTTCAGAAAGTAGCAACAATCGCCGACATCACCTTCCTGCAGCACAGTACTGCCGGCGGCCAACTCGACACGCTGCAGACGCGCGAGCATGGCGCGCACATTGGACGGCGGCACCTTGGCGAACAACGGGTTTTCCAGCAAGCACTCCAGCCAATCAACCTCCCCCTCGCTTTGGCCCAACTCCAACAGCAGATCCTGATAGGCCAGGCGCCAGGTGAGCAAACGATTGAGGGTGGCAGTATCCACGGCCAGCACGCTGACATCGGTCAGCGCCCGAGCCTCATGCAAGCGCGGCAAGCTCGGTGATAGCGGATGGCAACTAGCCTCACTGCCCGCGTGCAAGCGCTGCTCCTGGCCGTCCGCCGATTGCAGCAGCAGCTCGCCAGCCAGCAAGTAGTAGGTCAAGCGCGCCTGATCCCCAAGACGAAACAACAACTGCCCCATCAGCAATGGTTGCGGATCCAATTGCCCACGTAACTCACGCCATTGCTGCTCAGACAGCACGTTGAGTGGCGTCAGGCTGCGAAGCTGTTCGGGGTTAAGGGGTTCGCTCATGGGATATTCCAGACTCCGCTGGTGAAATTCAGAGTAGCTGCGTTACGCCGGCGGCGCGCTGCAACAGCGCAGCAGCACGCCCCTGCAGCCCCCCGGTATGAACAAACACCAGGCGACTGCCGCGAGCAAAGTAACCGGCCACCACCTGCTGGCGCAACGCCATTAATGCCTTGGCGGTATACAGCGGCTCCAGCGGCACGCCACTTGCTATCTCCGCGGCCTGCATAAAGCTGAGCAGCTCGGCGTCGACCTTGGCAAATCCACCTCGACTAGCGGGATGTAACTGGTAATGCCCAACGGGCATTCCGGCAGCCTGCACAATCGCCTGCACCTGTTGCTCGACGCCATGATTGGCCGGCACAGCCAGGGCCGCATGCACCGGGTGCGCAGCGTCTTCAGCCAATAACAGACCCGCCAAGGTGGTACCCGTGCCTGCCGCCAGCCACCACGCGTCGTAATCGCTCCACCCGAGGCCTGGTAGTTGCTCGCGCACCTGTTGCACCAAACTCATACAACCCAAGGCGCCCGGCAAGCCTCCACCACCCTCTGGCAGCGGATAAAAGCCTGGGTAATCCGCCAGCCAAGGCCGCCAGAATTCGGGCGCATGCCGGCTCCGATAACCCGCATACCCCAACCAGTGCAAGTGCATGCCGAAGGCCTGCAGGTCGCGCACAGTCGGCGTCTGCTGCGCATGACCACGCAGCAAACCAACCGTGTTGAAACCAAAGCGCTTCCCGGCCACAGCCAGAGCATGCAAGTGATTGGAGTGCGCGCCGCCGAGACTGATTACGCCACTGGCACCACTGGCTTGTGCTGCACGCAGATGCTCGATGAGCTTGAACCATTTATTGCCGCTGATCAGCGGATCAAGCAAGTCCAAGCGTAACACCGCCAGTTCAACCCCGGCGGTAATCGACCACTCCAGCCGCAAAAGCTGCAAGGGCGCGCGTGGCGTCCAGTTGGGCAGGACAACAGACAAGGCTAGCTGACAGTCCGCATACGGCTACTGGCCTTGTGCCGCGCGCAGCAGTTGGACTCAGAGAGGGTAAAACGGCTGGGCGTGTCGATCCGGTCGATTGGGATAGCGCAGCGTTCGCCACTCGGTAGCGCGGCCTCGCAGCTTGGCTGCTGGTAATGCGCCAGCCAGTGGCGGTACTGCACTTCACTGACAAAACACTTGGCGGCGGCGTAGGCCAGTGGGTTGTCCTGATAAGCGGCGATGTCTTGCAGTGGAATGGTCAGATGGCCGGCCCCGGGGTGATACACCACAAAGACCACACCGAGCCTGGCCAAACGCTCGAGAATCTGATCGCCGCCTTGGCTAGCCAAGTCCGCATATGCGGTTTTCAAGCGATTGATTTCCTGCTGCGCCTGGGTGTCCTGCTCACCACGATAAGCCAGCTCAACATCACGAATGGCAATCTGCTCTTTGTATTCAGCCACTGCCGAGGCGACCTTGGCCTGCATCTCGGCCTCGAATTGCGCACGCAGGCTGTCACTCTCACTGCGTCCATCACGCTCCAGCGCGCGCAGTTGCTCGGTGATTTTCTCACGGGAGGTCTGGAAGTTCGCCGCCTGAGCCGCCAATTGCGCCTTGAGCGCCGCATTGTGTTCTTCCTGCTGGCGCAGCGCCTGATGCAGGCCATGAATTTGCGCCTGCAGGTTCTTGCCCTGCTCCTCACTGGCTAATTTGAACTTGGCCAGTTCATCCTCATGCTGCTGGGTCAGGCTGCTGATGCGTAAACGCTGCTGCTTGATCAGTTGCGCGGCTTTCAGGCGTTGTTCCTGATCAAGTTTTTGAGTGACCTTGGTGGCTGCTTCCTGAGCCGGGTCCGACGCGTACCACTTATCCTCCGAGGCCATTTGCAGGCGCTCTGGCGCGACCGCTTGAGGCGGCTCATCTTCAGCCAGCAAACCCAGGGTGTTGCGTTTGACCACATCGCGCAGTAGTGCCAAGTCATTATTGCCAGGGCTCAGGC
>JAWWDH010000123.1:0-8900 GCA_033720015.1 Pseudomonas sp. | reverse complement strand
TTTCGAGTTCGAGTATAGACAGGGACTTGCACCTCGCAACGTGAAAGCCGAAATGAACAACACGCCACAAGGTACGTGCTAAAGACCGCGACTAGTGCGGGATCGGTCGAGATGGTGACGGCCGCATATAGCCGACTCGCATAACTGTTTAAAAATTATGACAATTGGGTCTTAGCCGATGCGCCACGCCAGCTAAGGTTCTCGCCCATGTCCTCATCTCAGGAGCAGTCATGAACATCGCCGCTTTGCACGCATTGATTCAGCGCGCACACCAACACGAGGTCAGCACGGGTAATCTGGCCAGCCAGATGCAGTCCCACCTGGGACAACTGCACCCCTCCATCCGCCTGCCCAAGGAAGACACCCAGGGCGTGCTGCTGCGCTTTGTCAGCGCCTACATCGAGCAGGTGCCGGAGTTGTTACAGGCCGCCAATCAGGTCGCCCAAGAAGCGGGAATTGAGGCGCAGATCAAACCGGTGCTCAAGGTTGCCGAGCAGTTTTTTCTGCAACCGCCGGCGCTGATGGCCGGTCATGAGGGGCTTGAAGGGTTGCTCGATGAGGCCTACCTGGCCCATCGACTGGTCGAAGAAGTGAATGATCGCTATATCACTCACCTGGGCGCACCGTTGATTCCACTGGATACCACGGTGGCCAACCTGATCGCTCACCAACTGATCGGTGAACCCTTCGCCAATCAGTTGGATGAAGCGGTGCAGCATGCCGTCAATGGCATGCTCGACGATGCCAGCTTTGCCCAAGACTCGGTGCAGGCTTATCGCGAGCGCCTGCACAGCCCGCAGACCGACGCCGCCTGGCAATGCTGGCAGTGCTTATCGCGCCAGCTCGGGGTTGAGCTGCAGCTGGGTGAAAGCCGCGCTGCTGGCTAGCGACGCGCAATCTACGCGGCCTCGCGCGGCTGTCGCCTAGCTCGGCAAATAACGCGGGCGAGGTGTGGCCATTGGCAGCGGGCCGTCGCCGACCAAGCGGAACTCGCCCTTCTCGGCGTCGTAGGCTTTGATCTCGCAGGTTTCGATGTTGTATACCCAGCCGTGAATAAACACCTGCCCGCTGGCCATGCGTGATGCCACCGAGGGGTGAGTGCGCAAGTGGTCGAGTTGGGCCACCACGTTCTCCTCGGTGAGAATGCCCAAGGTGTTGTGATCGGCGCAGCCACAGTTGTCTGCCACCACCGTCTTGGCTACTTCAGCATGGCGCAGCCAGGCTTTTACCGTGGGCATGCGCTCTAGGCCCGTAGGGTCGAGTACGGCCTTCATTGCGCCACAATCGGAATGCCCACAGATGATGATGTGTTGCACACCCAAGGCCATCACCGCGTACTCGATAGCCGTGGACACCCCGCCCATCATCTGCCCGTAAGGCGGCACCACATTACCGACGTTGCGGCTGACGAATAGATCGCCCGGCGAGCTCTGGGTGATTAACTCCGGCACCACGCGCGAATCGGCGCACGTGATAAACATTGCTCGCGGGTTCTGCGCCGTAGCCAGCTTCTTGAACAGCTCTTCCTCCTGCGGGAATATCTCAGTGCGAAAGCGCTTGAAACCATCCACGATGCTCTGCAGGGCGTCTTCAGCGCTTTCACTGCCTGTGCGACCTTGCAACGGGATCAACTGATGCTTGTATGGCATGTTTCCGACCTCTGAGAACCTGAAAAATCGCTGCTAAAACGACAGCCATGGCCGCCAGCGAGTCACATGCCAAATTTTAGCGCAGGCCCAAGCAGCTCTTCTCTCAACTGATTTTTCTGCACGCCACCTAGGCTAAGCAGCCACCAGCATTAACAACAGCGGTAAACTGGCCGCAGCCAATAGGGTTTGTAGGGTGATGATACCTGCCATCAACTGGCTGTCACCGCCCAGTTGGCGGGTCAGTACATAGGCCGTCGGGGCTGTCGGCAGGGCAAAGAACAGCACCAGCACAGTGCTTTCCATGGCCGGCAGCTTTAATCCATACGCCACGGCCCAAGCCAGCAACGGCATGGCTAACAAACGCAGCACGCTGTTGCTCGCCAGGGCCGGAACTTCGCCACTCAGCTGCTCGGGTTTCAATGCTGCGCCAACGCACAGCAGGCCAAGCGGCAGGCTAGCCGCGGCCAACAAACCAAGCAGGCGATCACTGCCGCCCGGCAGACCAATACCGCTGAGGTTCACCAATGCACCGCCAAGGCAGGCGAGAATCAGCGGGTTTTTCAGGATCGGCAGCAACAAGCTGCGCACACTGACGCCACGCTCAGCAGTCAGCGACCAGACCGATAGCACATTCACCGTTGGCACCATCAGAGCAAGCATCAAGGCGGCCAGGGTCAAACCCGGCTGACCAAACAAGCTGCCGACGGCGGCTAATCCGAGGTACGTATTGAAGCGCAGAATGCCCTGGGCAAATGCCCCAAAGCGCCCCGCCGGCCAGCCACGCAGGCGACGCACCAGCAACAGCACCAACCAGGCGCCAGCCAGTGCCAGCATGACCGCCAAGGCCAGCCGCGGCAACGCCGGGTTATCCAGTGGAGCGGTGGCCAGGCTGCTGAACAGCAGCGCCGGGAACAAGATGAAGTAATTCAGCCGTTCGGCACCCGGCCAGAACGCCTCATTGGGAAACGCCCAGTGGCGTAGGTAATAACCGGCCACGATCAAGGCAAACAACGGCCACAAGGCCAATAACAACTCCAGCACGGCAACCTCCAGCCACAGCCAAGCCGCCATCTTGAGCAGCCATACCGAGTGATGCAAGGCCGACGTCAGCCTGGACTGCTCTAACTAGGGCAGTTGCAGGCCGCCGCCAGCCTTATGCAAGACGCGCAGATGCTGACCCAGCTGCGCCAGGTTGGCTTCAGCAGCCTGCAGCTCGGCGAGACGAGCTGGCTCCAGCAGGGTGCGGACTTCCTGGTCGAGATTGTCACTGAGCTGGCGCAGTTGCTGCTGACGTGCCTGGCTCTCGGCTTCCAAACGTTGCCATTCGGCACGTTGTGGCAGGCCATAGCCGCCCTCGAGCAACTCAGCCGGGCGACTGAGAAAGCCGCTATTGGCGAGTATCTGTTGCAGCGCGCCACCCGCTTTATTCAGGCTCGGGTCAGTACCGTCATGGCCGCTCAGATAGCGGCGTTTGAGCTCATCTTGTGCCAATAACAACTGCCGGCGTAATGCTGCCTGCTCGAGCAGCAGCAACGCCGCGCTGGTTCGTAGATTGGCCTGAGCAAACCATGGCTGGCGCTGCCTGGCCGGCAAGGTCAACCAGTCCTCAACCTGTGCCTGTTCAATCGGCAACTGCGCCTGTAGCACACTGAACATGGCCTGGTAGCGCTCACGAAACGAGTCAAAGCGATAACCCAGACGCAACGCCTCGGCCGCATCGTCCAACACGCTGCGGTCGGCCAAGCCGCGCGCCGACAGGGTATCGAGCAGGCCGTTCGGCATAATGCTATCGAGCGCATGCAGGCTCGGGTGCTGGCTGCCGCTGCGGAGTAACTTGAGGGTTTCCACGGCGCAGTTATTGGAGAGAAACCAGTAGTCGCCGTCATAGCTCCAATGCTGCTCAGCGGCGCGCGTCACCAACTGCTCCAACTGCGCGCGATCAAGCTTGAGCGGCACCGAGGCCAGGCTGCGCAATTCAACCTTGGTGTATTCCTCGATCACCTGGTCCAGCGGCAGAACGAACAGTCGGGACGGGTAAACACCGGTCAATCCATCCCAGCTGGACAGCTGCACATCGCCGACAAAGGCGCGGTAGGACAGCACCAGATGCTCTTGCAGATCCAGCCGGCAATCCGGCCCACGGGGCCGCCCAGGCGCACAGATCACCAGGCGCAGCATGCTGTGCCCCCAACGACTGGCCAGCGCATCATTGGCCTCAGCCAGCAGGTAATCCACCTGGTAGACGCGCTCGGGGTCGATACGACCCAGTGGTTGACGCGCGAAGTCCCGGCCAGCATTCAGGTAGGCCAAACCTTCGCCACAGGGCTGCTGAGCCGCCGGTGTCCAGGCGAAATGCGCGCTCAGGTAGCGTGCCAACGAGGGCCGCCGGCAGGCGTAGCTGGGATCAAGGAGGAAGTACTCCATATTCACCGCAAGAAACTCACGCGGATTACTTAGCTCATAGTTGTCCGGGCTGCGCTCGATCTGATGGTTTTCCAGCGCGCGCGCCACGTCGGCCGACCTCTTGGGGCCAGCCAGCCAGGTCGAGCAGCAACGGATCGTCACTCAGGGTAAAGCGTCGCGCCGTCTGCCCACGGCAGTGGTCCGGCAAGCCAACGACACCCAGGCTCTGTTCACGCTGACGGCACTGGCGCTGCAACTGCCTGCTCGCCGGCGGCCAGAGTTGGGCGCGGTCATACAAGTGGGTGAGTTCGTGCAGCACGGTTGCCAGCAGTTCGCGGCGCACGCTGCCATGTGGACGTGAGGTTGCGGTGGTCGCACTGCTGCCGGCGCTTAAGGCTGGGAGCAGCGCGGCATTCAGTTCGATACCACTGAAGCGTCCGGCGCGGCCATAGACCTGCGCGGGCAGGTCACGCCAGCGCACACTGACGCTGCGGTCGAGTTGCTGCCTGAAGCGCGGCGGCAGGGCCTCCATCGCTTCGTGCAACAGCTGTTGGCTAGCCTGGCGCTCACTTGGGCTGAGCGCGCTGTCATGCAGGTGCAGGCGCAACTCGGCCTGGCTGTGGGTACTGACGAGTAATGCCAGTACCCACAGCCAGGAACGCGACCAACTCACAGAGCCAAAATAGCTTCAGCCAGGACCAAGTCAGAAGCCCCCTGCGCCTCAGGTACTTGGCTACGGATGGTACTAATGGCCGCTTCCAGTTGCGCACCACGAATCTGCCCTTGGCTCGCGACGAAACTGGCAGCATCGTCACGTGCCGCCAAAACAATTTTCGAATCGCGGACCGAGGTGGTGGTATCCGAGGTGAAATCGAGGGTACGGTCAATCGCCCGCACGATGATGTTGCTGGTCGCTACCAGCGTTTGCGCCTGTGCGGTCGCACTGAGCAGGGCAACTGCAACTACGGCACTGAGCAATACAGGATGCATATGCGTCTCCAATAATTAGTTATTACGTCGATTGTGACGGACATTCTGCTACACAGTTTCGCTGCGCTCTTGGCTAGGCACTGGCCTTGTACAAACTCAGAGGCTGAGAATGGCAGTCGCCAGTTGCATATCGTCGCCTTGCAGTGTCGGTGCCTGCTGACGAATATGTTGCAGAGCGGCCTCTAGACGTACGCCCTTAATGTCACCTTGGCTGGCAACAAAAGCAGCGGCGTCATCCCGCGCGGCCAGCACGACCTTATCGTCGCCAAACGAAGACGACACATCAGACGTCGCTTCCGAGGTTGCAGCAACTGCCCCCACCACCGCATCGGTGGTCACCACAAAGCTGGTGGCGCTAGCCGTGCCGGTCAACCCCAGCAATGCCGCAAGGCTAAAAATCTTTATCGCACTCATATCCACGCTCCTGAAAAAGCCCGACAGAAAGGCCCAAGCATTATAGACACTGAGTACAACGGTTGGTTGCCAGGTACTCAGCGCCAGAACGGCTTTTCTAGCTCGGCCTGACGCTACGCTTGACTGATCCCAGCATCCACCAACTGGTGATTATCCAGGCGGGCCAAATGGCGCCGGGAGTGCAGATTGCGTGACCAGCCACGCAGCGTGGCATACAGCTGCAACCATAGTGGGCAGTCTACCTGGGTAGGTTGTGGGAGCAGACGTTTGAACGTGCGTTCCATGGCGCAATGCTTCGTCAACAGCGGGATGGCAGCCTAGGGTGCGCGCCTGGGAGAAGAGAAGACAGAGACAAACCTGGGAATTGTTATGGTGCAGTTATATTTTTATTACAACTGTACTGCCGCACAACCCAGCAGACTGTTGCGGACAAACCATTGATTGGCGCAATTTTTTACAGCACAGATAAAAAGAAAGCCCCAGCACGCTGGGCGCTGGAGCTTTCAAAAATCCCATAAAGGGAGGAGCAGAAATCGGTGCCTGGCTGCAGTTAACGCCAGAAAGGCTTACTCAGTTCGGCCTGACGCTGTGCTTCGCTGATTCCGGCATCTGCGAGCAGACGGGCATCCAGGCGAGCAAGCTGGCGGCGGCTAACGGCGCGGCGCTGCCATAGCAGAACAGAAGACAGCATACGCAGCGGCAGAGCGCTGGTGCCGGTGGTTTGGCTGTGATCAAAAAACAGGTCGGAACTTAGGGTACGTTCCATGATGCTCATCCTTCCGCTTGTGGCGGGTCAGTGGTGTGTTGCGATGGGACAATTATCAGGGTTGTCTCCGACTCGCCGTAGCCACAGCTGGATGAAATTGCAGCCAGTATAGATAGCTTGCTTTGTAACTGTTACGTCAGTTTTTGAATGATCTGTACTTACCATAAGGGCTTTAGCCTGAAATAACCATTTATGCAGTTGAAACATCGGCATAAAACTACATCAGGCAGTGATTACATATAGATACAGTTGCAAATTGCTCCGCAATTACAGCTGACCTGTTATTCAGATTTTTACTTGTAAAAAACACTTTCCTGACCGTACAGACAGAAAAAAGCCCGGCGAGTGAGCCGGGCTTCTTTGCAACGCTGCAGCGACCGTTACTCGACCGCTTTAACCATATCTTCGATGACTTTCTTGGCGTCGCCGAAGACCATCATGGTCTTGTCGAGGTAGAACAGTTCGTTGTCCAGGCCGGCGTAGCCGCTGGCCATTGAGCGCTTGTTGACGATCACGGTCTTGGCTTTGTAAGCCTCGAGAATCGGCATACCGGCGATCGGCGACGTCGGGTCGTTCTTTGCCGCGGGGTTGACCACGTCGTTGGCGCCGAGCACCAGCACCACGTCGGCTTGGCCGAACTCGGAGTTGATGTCGTCCATCTCGAACACCTGCTCGTAAGGCACTTCTGCCTCAGCCAGCAATACGTTCATGTGACCCGGCATACGCCCGGCAACCGGGTGAATCGCGTACTTCACGGTCACGCCACGGTGCGTCAGCTTCTCCGCCAACTCCATCAGCGCGTGCTGGGCACGGGCCACTGCCAGGCCGTAACCCGGAACAATGATCACGGTGTCAGCGTTGGTCAGCAAGAAGGCCGCATCGTCGCTCGAACCGGACTTAACCGGACGCGCTTCTTTAGCACCCGCTGGGCCGGCTTCTGCCGGAGCACCACCGAAACCACCAAGGATCACGTTGAAGAACGAACGGTTCATCGCCTTGCACATGATGTACGAGAGGATCGCGCCTGATGAGCCCACCAGCGAACCGGCGATGATCAGCATCGAGTTGTTCAGCGAGAAGCCGATACCCGCCGCTGCCCAGCCCGAGTAGCTGTTGAGCATCGATACCACAACCGGCATATCTGCGCCGCCAATCGGGATGATGATCAGCACGCCGATCACGAAGGCCAGGGCCAGCAGGATGGCGAAGGCGGTCAGGTCACCGGTGAAGGTGTACACCAGGCCCAAACCGAGGATCGCCAGGCCGATGGCCAGGTTGACCCAATGCTGGCCCTTGAACTGTACCGGTGCGCCCTGGAACAGGCGGAACTTGTACTTGCCCGAGAGCTTGCCGAAGGCGATCACCGAACCGGAGAAGGTAATGGCACCGATGGCCGCACCGAGGAACAGCTCCAGACGGTTACCAGCCGGGATCGCATCACCCAACGCGGCAACGATACCCAAGGACTGTGGCTCGACGACCGCAGCAATGGCGATAAACACCGCAGCCAGGCCGATCATGCTGTGCATGAAGGCGACCAGTTCCGGCATCTTGGTCATTTCTACGCGTTTGGCCATGACGGTACCGACCGTACCGCCGACCAGCAGGCCGACAATCACGTAGCCGATGCCCGCGGTGGCAATTTCAGCGCCGAGCTTGTAGATCAGGGCAACGGTAGTCAGCACCGCCAAACCCATGCCGAGCATGCCAAACAGGTTGCCGCGACGCGAGGTCGTCGGGTGCGACAAGCCTTTGAGTGCCTGGATAAAGCAGATCGAGGCAACGAGGTAGAGCACGGTGATCAGATTCATACTCATCAATGCTTCTCCCCTGCAGCGGCTTTCGGCGCTTTCTTCTTGAACATTTCCAGCATGCGCCGAGTGACCAGAAAGCCACCGAACACGTTGACCGCAGCCAGAGCCACAGCCAGGGTGCCCATGGTTTTACCCAGTGGGGTCACGGTCAGGGCCGCAGCCAGCATGGCGCCAACGATAACAATCGCGGAAATTGCGTTGGTCACCGCCATCAGCGGGGTGTGCAGGGCCGGGGTCACGTTCCACACCACGTGGTAACCCACGTAGATGGCCAGCGCGAAGATGATCAGGTTGTAAATGCCGTCGGAAATCATATCCATGTGCGGTACTCCCCTTAGCCGTTGGTGCGCACGACGTTGCCGTCGCGGCACATCAGGCACGCGGCGACGATGTCGTCTTCAAGGTTGAGGTGGAACTTGCCTTCGCCGTCGATGACCAGCTTGAGGAAGTCCAGCAGGTTGCGTGCGTACAGCGCCGAAGCATCCGCCGGCACCATGGCCGCCAGGTTGCTGTGGCCGACGATGGTCACGCCATGCTCAACCACCACTTCTTCTGCGACGGTCAGCGGGCAGTTGCCGCCTTGCGCAGCAGCGAGGTCGATGATCACCGAGCCCGGCTTCATTTCCGCGACAGTGACGGCATGCAGCAGGGTCGGCGCCTTACGGCCCGGGATCAGCGCCGTGGTGATAACGATGTCAGCCATCTTGGCCTTCTCGTGCACCGCCTTGGCCTGACGCTCCATCCACGACGCCGGCATCGGCCGCGCGTAGCCGCCCACGCCCTGGGCGCATTCGCGCTCTTCATCGGTCTCGAACGGCACATCGACGAACTTGGCACCGAGCGATTCAATCTGCTCTTTAACCG
>JAWWDH010000122.1:0-9022 GCA_033720015.1 Pseudomonas sp. | reverse complement strand
GGCGCGAGCCATTGACCGAGCCAGCCACCGGGGGCGAGCAGGGTGGCCAGCGTCAGCCCAGCCACCGAGGTGGGCAGGGCGAAGGGCAGGTCGACCAGCGCATCCACCAGACGACGCCCGGGGAAGTCGTAGCGGGTTATGATCCACGCCAACAACAGGCCGATCAGCACGGTGGCGATGGTGGCGTAGAACGCACCACTGATAGTCACCTTGTAACTTTGCACCACGCGCGGGTCGCTGATTGCTTGCCAGTACTGCGCCCAGCTCATGTCGCTGACATACAGCAGCAACGCCGACAGCGGGAACAGGATGATCAGTGAGATGTAAAAGGTGCTGAAGCCGAAACTCAGACCAAAGCCTGGCAGCAGCGGGTTCTGCAGAAAGAAGCGAGGTGTCTTAGGCACACGTAAATCCCTGAAAGCACAAACCGCCGTAAAGACGGCGGCTGTTTGTTGCTCAAACCGATGAGGTCTTAGCGACCCTCGGCCAATAATTGGTCAAGGATACCATTGGCATCGAAGTGCTTGGCAGTGATCTCATCCCAGGTGCCGAGGACTTCGGTTGGGTTGATCAGGCGAATCTGCGGGAATTGCGCCGCGGTAGCCGCCACCACTTCCGGGTTGTGCACACGGTAGTTGTAGGTGGTCAGCAGCTGCTGGATGTCTTTGCTGTACTGGAAGTCTAGGTAGGCTTTGGACACTTCGCGGGTGCCTTTTTGATCGACCACTTTGTCGACCAGCGCCACTGGGAATTCGGCCAACACGCTAACCGGCGGTACGACGATTTCGTATTCGCCGGATTTGAACTCCTCACCATTAGCAATGTTGACCACTTCCGATTCGAAGGTCAGTAGCACATCACCTTGGCCATTCTGGGCGAAGGCCACGGTGGCGGCGCGGCCACCGGTAGGGAAGTTTTCGACGTTGCGCAGCACCTTGCCAACAAAGCTTTTGATCTGGCTTTCATCGCCCTTGAATTGCTCGTTGGCATACAGCCAGGCGCCCAGGTAGCTGTAGCGCGCGTTACCGGAGGTTTTCGGGTTAGGGAATACCAGCTTGACGTCTTCACGGGCCAGGTCGTTCCAGTCCTTGATGTTCTTCGGGTTGCCCTTGCGCACCAGAAAGGCTGTGGTGCTGTAGTACGGCGAGCTGTTGTTGGGGAACTGCTTGGCCCAGTCTTCGCGCAGCAGGCCGCGCTTGGCCAGGATGTCGACGTCGGTGACCTGGTTGAAGGTTACGGTATCGACCTTCTTGCCCTGGATGATGTCCTGAGCCTGGCGCGAGGAGCCGGCGAACGACTGGTCGATCTTCTGCTCTTTGCCGCTCAGCGCTTGCCAGTGAGCGACGAACTTGGGGTTGATTTCGGCAAACAGCTCACGGGCGATGTCGTAGGACGCATTCAGAATCGGCGCGTCTTCGGCCAGTGCCGCGGCACTGCCCAGCAGGCTTGAGGTGATGGCGCTGGCCAGCAAAATTTTCTTGAGCATGATGCAGACGTTCCTCGTCTCGGCGCCGGCATGCAGCGCGGGGTTGAAGCCTGACCGTTTGGCCAGAATGTGGGTCGGATACTGCCCAAGTTTTTTATTCTTAAAAAGTAACTTTTAATGCTATTGATATAACTGAAAGTTTTAATTCGGGCTGCTCGATCTATTAAGCAACGGCGGCGTGCCCAGTCGACTCGCTTAGACGGCTTAGCGCGCTTGGGGCTGCTGGCTGGCATGACTGCATGCGCGGCGCATTAAGGCCACCGCGCGGACGGCTAGGCACGGCGGCGCGTGCGCTGCTCAGTACGGCTTTGCAGGCGGTAAAGGTAGGTGAAGCCCTGCTCCCAGCGCTGGTGCCCCGATTGCACGTTGATATGGCCAACGCCGCTGAGAATCGTCGCCGCGCTGCCCCAGTCACGGGCCAGTTCGATTGCCCGTGCGGCGCTGGCGGCGCAGTCGTTGTCCGAGCCGACCAGCTGGCTAGGGAACGGCAACGGTTGCTGCGGTATTGGCGCGAAGTTTTGCAGCGCTGGCGGGCAATTGGCCCGCTGCACATCCGCCGGGGCGACCAGCAGTGCCGCGCGCACTCGGCGCAGCGACTCGATGGGTGCTTGAGCCGCCCAATGCGCCACGGTGATGCAGCCCAGGCTATGGGCGATGAGGATGGTCGGGCACGGGTCGTTATCGATGTTGCGCTGCAACTCGGCCACCCAGTCTTCGCGATTAGGGGTTAGCCAGTCGGCTTGTTCCACGCGGGCGCTGTTCGGCAGGCTGCGCTGCCAATGGCTCTGCCAATGTTCATCAGCCGATCCTTGCCAGCCCGGCACGATCAAGTAGCGGACAGTGTGCGTGCGCATCGTGCGCTCTCCTGCAGGTGTGAATGGCTGCAGTGTAGGGAAGCGCTAAAGATACTAAAAAGAATTAAAAATTATTTTCTTATTCCATATCTGTTTTGGTGCGGCTGGCCGGTGGGTGTTTCGCATAGTCTAAAAATGCATATCAATGTTCTTAAATAGTATTTTTAAGAATATAAGTCTGTCACTAGCATCCGCTCCACGCCCACTGCTCACGGCACTTATCAGCCGCAGCCGGTGGGGATTTCAAGGAGCAAGACCATGACTCTTTATTGCTACTGCAGCTGTTACCCGCGAATGCGTTGTTGATCACCCCTGTCTGACAGACCAAGCACACACACATTCGAAGAGTTTAGGAGCTGCACCATGTCCATTCGTCGTTTTGCCCTCGCTGCCCTTGCCAGCGCCCTGATCACCGGCCCGGTGGCCGCTGCTGAAACCCTGCTCAACGTGTCTTACGACCCGACCCGTGAGCTGTACAGCGACTTCAACGTCGCCTTTAACAAGCACTGGCAAGCCCAGGGCAATGAAGCGGTGACCATCCAGCAATCCCACGGTGGTTCGGGCAAGCAGGCCCGTGCGGTAATTGATGGCCTGCGCGCCGATGTGGTGACCCTGGCCCTGTCCGGTGACATTGATGAGCTGCACAAGCTTGGCAAGTTGATCCCGGAAAACTGGCAGGCGCGCTTGCCGCAAGCGAGCACGCCCTACACCTCGACCATCGTGTTTCTGGTGCGCAAAGGCAATCCGCTGGGCATCAAGGACTGGGATGACCTGGTCAAACCGGGCGTTGCGGTGATCACCCCCAATCCGAAAACCTCCGGCGGTGCACGCTGGAACTTCCTCGCAGCCTGGGCCTACGCCCAGCAGAAATACGGCAGCCAAGATAAGGCCCAAGAGTTTGTTGGCCAGCTCTACAAGAATGTCCCGGTACTCGACACCGGGGCTCGCGGTTCGACTATTACCTTCGTCAATAACCAGATCGGTGATGTGCTGTTGGCCTGGGAAAACGAAGCCTTCCTGGCACTGAAGGAGGAGGGGGGCGACAACTTCGAAATCGTCGCGCCGTCGCTGTCGATCCTGGCTGAGCCGCCAGTGGCTGTGGTGGATGCAAACGTCGACAAGAAAGGCACCCGCAAAGTCGCTGAGGCCTACCTCGACTACCTGTACAGCGATGAAGGCCAGCGCCTGGCGGCCAAGCACTTCTACCGGCCGCGCAACCAGGCCATTGCCGCTGAGTTCGCCGAGCAGTTTCCGGCGTTGAGGCTGGTCACCATCGACAAGGACTTCAACGGTTGGAAAAGCGCGCAGCCGAAGTTCTTCAACGATGGTGGCGTGTTCGACCAGATCTATCTGGCCCAGTAAGTTTGACGCGCGAACGTAGGATGGGTTGAGCGAAGCGATACCCATCTGCTGCGATACCCATACGTTGCGATGGGTATCGCAGGCTCCACCAATCCTACGGACTTGTTGTGCAAGCGTCCGCCCAGTTGTAGGCCAGCCGAAAGGGCGACACCGGCTGCAGGGCTGATTTGAGCGTTCCAACGCAGAAGCAGATTAAGGCCAAACCATGTCTCGTCGTACTTCTCCGGTCATCCCCGGTTTCGGGCTGACGCTGGGTTACACCCTGGTGTACCTCAGCCTCGTGGTGCTGATTCCGCTGGGTGCCATGTTCGTCCACGCCGCACAGCTTAGCTGGGCGGAGTTCTGGGCAATCATCAGCGCCCCGCGGGTCCTGGCCGCACTCAAGTTGAGCTTTAGCACCGCGTTTGTTGCGGCACTGATCAACGGCATTATCGGCACCCTGTTGGCCTGGGCGCTGGTGCGCTATAGCTTCCCGGGGCGCAAGGTCATCGAGGCGATGATCGACTTGCCCTTTGCCTTGCCTACCGCGGTTGCCGGTATCGCCCTGACTGCGCTGTATGCCCCGAGCGGGCTGGTGGGGCAGTTTGCCACTGACCTGGGCTTCAAAATTGCCTACACGCCCATCGGCATCACCCTGGCGCTGACCTTCGTCACCCTGCCGTTTGTGGTGCGTACTCTGCAGCCGGTACTGGCGGACATCCCCCGCGAAGTCGAAGAAGCCGCAGCCTGTCTTGGCGCCAGGCCGCTGCAAGTGGTGCGCTATATCCTCATACCGGCGCTGTTACCGGCCTGGTTGACGGGCTTCTCTCTGGCCTTTGCTCGCGGCGTCGGCGAGTACGGTTCGGTGATTTTCATTGCCGGCAATATGCCGATGAAAACCGAAATCCTGCCGCTGTTGATCATGGGCAAGCTCGACCAATACGACTATCACGGTGCCACGGCTATCGGCGTACTGATGCTGGTGGTTTCTTTTGTTTTGCTGCTGCTGATTAACCTGCTGCAGCGCCAGATTGCCAGAGCCTGAGGAGGTCGCCATGTCTGCTGTAACCTTAAGCGCGTCAGTCTCAGCCAACGCTGTACGGCGCGGTAATCTGCTCGGTCGCCGGCTGCTGATCATCAGTGCCTGGTTGGTGTTTGCGCTGTTTCTGTTGCTGCCGCTGCTTATCGTGCTAAGTGAGGCACTCAAGCAGGGCATGGGCGCGTTCTTCGGCGCAATCTTCGAAGCGGATGCGATTTCTGCGTTGCAGTTGACGCTGCTGGCAGTCGGTATATCCGTGCCGCTGAATATAGTGTTCGGCGTGGCCGCCGCCTGGTGCGTGAGCAAATACGAATTTCGCGGCAAGAGCATTCTGGTGACTCTGATCGACTTGCCGTTCTCGGTCTCGCCAGTGATCGCCGGGCTGGTCTACGTGCTGCTATTCGGCGCCCAGGGCTTTATTGGCCCCTGGCTGCGTGAGCACGACATCCAGATTATCTTCGCCCTGCCGGGCATCGTCTTGGCCACCATGTTCGTTACCGTGCCCTTTGTCGCCCGCGAGCTGATCCCGCTGATGCAGCAGCAAGGCACCCAGGAAGAGGAGGCCGCGCGCCTGCTCGGGGCCAATGGCTGGCAGATGTTCTGGCACGTGACCTTGCCGAATATCAAATGGGGTCTGATCTATGGCGTGGTGCTGTGTACCGCACGGGCCATGGGTGAATTTGGGGCGGTGTCGGTGGTCTCCGGGCACATCCGTGGTTACACCAATACGCTGCCGCTGCATGTCGAGATTCTCTATAACGAATACAATCACGTCGCCGCGTTCAGTGTCGCCAGCCTGCTGCTACTGCTGGCGCTGTTTATTCTGCTGCTTAAGCAGTGGAGCGAGTCACGTATCAACCGTCTGAAAGCCAGTGCTGGCGAGGAATAAGTCATGTCGATCGTAGTGTCCAATGTCAGCAAGAACTTTAATGCGTTCAAAGCACTGAACGACATCAACCTGAACATCCAGAGCGGCGAACTGGTTGCCTTGCTCGGCCCGTCCGGCTGCGGCAAGACCACCTTGCTGCGCATCATCGCCGGCCTGGAAACCCCGGACAGCGGCAGCATCGAGTTCCACGGCGAAGACGTGTCGAACCACGATGTGCGCGACCGTAACGTCGGTTTCGTGTTTCAGCATTACGCGCTGTTCCGCCACATGACGGTGTTCGACAACGTAGCCTTTGGCCTGCGCATGAAGCCTAAAGGCGAACGGCCGAACGAGAGCGTGATCAAGAAAAAGGTCCATGAGCTGCTCGATCTGGTGCAGCTCGACTGGTTGGCGGACCGTTACCCGGAGCAGCTCTCCGGCGGTCAGCGCCAGCGTATCGCCTTGGCCCGCGCCCTGGCGGTAGAGCCGAAAGTGCTGCTGCTCGACGAGCCCTTCGGCGCGCTGGATGCCAAGGTGCGCAAGGAGTTGCGCCGTTGGCTGGCGCGCCTGCATGAAGAAGTGCACCTGACCTCGGTGTTCGTCACCCACGACCAGGAAGAGGCCATGGAAGTCGCCGATCGCATCGTGGTAATGAACAAAGGCGTGATCGAACAGATCGGCTCGCCAGGTGAGGTGTACGAGAAGCCGGCCAGTGACTTCGTTTATCACTTCCTCGGCGATGCCAATCGCCTGTATGTCGGCGATGACCATCACGTGTTGTTCCGCCCGCACGAAATCCATCTTTCGCGTCAGGCCGAAGAAGGCCATCAGGCCGGTGAAGTGCGCGATATTCGCCCGCTGGGCGCAATCACCCGGGTGACCCTCAAGGTTGCCGGGCAGAGCGAGCCGATTGAAGCCGAAGTGGCCAAGGATCACCTCAGCCT
Organism: Pseudomonas sp.; assembly: GCA_033720015.1. Classification (GTDB taxonomy): domain Bacteria; phylum Pseudomonadota; class Gammaproteobacteria; order Pseudomonadales; family Pseudomonadaceae; genus Aquipseudomonas. The sequence continues at coordinate 2,490 of JAWWDH010000122.1, read as the reverse complement.
GACTAACCTGAGTCGCGGTGAAACCCTGTACTTCAAGCCCAAAGCAGGACAACCGGTGAGTCCGCCGCGCTGAGTTCTGGTGGGTAAACAACAAGGAGCGCAATGCGCTCCTTGTTGGTTTTAGGGCTCAGGCTATTTGCGTTGCCATTTACCGTTCAGCTGGATGTACTGCCCAGGCGGGGTCTTGTCGAGGGCTTTCTGCCCGGCTATGGCCTCGACATCGCGCAGCTGGATACCATTCTGCGTCGCCAGTTTCTGGTATTCGGCGCGACGGGCCTGATTGATCTGTGCGGCGATCTCGGTGGCCTGACCGTTGTCGCGAACAACCCCAAGGTAGCCATTGGGCATTTCACCCAACTGGCCGCTGGCCTTGGCTGTGCCCAGGGCGGACATGGCCTCATTGAGGTTAAGCGCGACGGCCGGCAGGCTCAGGCTGAGCAGCAGTAACAAGCTGGCAAGGCGTTTATAAATAGTCATGTTCGGGCTCCTTAGAACAATCCGCTGGATTCGCTGAACATGCTGTCCAGGGCTTTATCCACCTTGATATAGATTTCGTGCTCGATCTTCACATTGAGGTTGATGTTGATCGGCTCATTGGGCATCGCCAGCTGCACGGTCGGGGTGCAGGCCGTGCAGAGCAGCCCAACAAGTAGGGCGGCGGAACAATTACGCAAGCGCATGGCGCTTCTCCTTGATCATGAATCAGGGCTCTGTCGGAGCCGTCTTGGCATTGCGTTCCAGCATACGCTGTTGCACGCGTTGCCTGATGATATCGCTGACTTTGTCCGTCAGTTGCAGGCTAGCCAGCAGGGTCGGAATATCCTCCTGCAGGTTAATGTTGAAGTGGATCGGTCGGCCCTGTTCGATGGCCGGGTTTTGCCCCTCAAGGCGCATGGCCAGGTTCAGCTTACCGTCTCGGTTGTAGTCAACCTGACTGCTGAGCACGGTGAAGCGAAAATCCTCCAGCGACTGAGTGACCAGTTGCATCGCCGGGTTGCTGCGGCCCAGGGCGCGGATGCGTTCGGAGTGAAACTGCAACTGGCCTCCCGGCGCGCGCGCGTATAGTTGGCCTTGCTCAATGGTTACGCCCTGTTGGCTAATTTGCAGCGGTAAGCGGCCATCGAGGGTGCCCGTGCCGGCCAAACCGTCTGTGGGGTAGAGGATAAACAGCTGCTCAAGTTCCAGGCCGCGCACCTCGATGGGCAGCAGTAGCGGCCCGGCGGCCAGGTTCCACTGCCCAGCGGCCAGATGCAGGTTGCCTCCCATCAGATCAGCTTGCGCTTTACGCAGCTGTAAGCGGCCTTGTGTAAGGGCGTGCAGCGGGGCGCTGTAGTGGCCGCTGAGCTGTACCGGGCCTAGGGGTATGCCTGGGTTAACCTGGGCCAGGCGCAGTTCAGACAGCTCAAGTTGTAGCTGTTTGGGGCTGACCTGCAGATGGAGATGGCTGTTTAGGCCCTCCAGCGCGGTGCGGTCATAAATTCCGCCGAGGCCCTTGACGGTTAGCCCGAGCTTGAGGGTGGGCAGCTGCTGGTCGCTGGCCAGCGTGAGGCTGGCGTTGCCATTCAGGCGGCCGTTATTCAGCTCCAGCAAGCCCGGCCAGGCGCTGAAGCTGGCTTGCAGTGGGTTGCCACTGCGCAAAAACAGTTCGCTCAGCTGCGCCTGCAGGTTCAAGCCTTTGGCGCTGCTGTGGTACGCCTGCAGCTTGAACTGCAACCCCGCATCGTTGCGCAGCGTGCCGTCCGCTTGCACCTGTTGTTGACTGGCCTGCAAAGGCCCTTGCCAGTACCAGCGCTGGGGGTGCAGTTGTTCATGCTGCAGTTGCGCACTCAGCTCGAGTGGGCCTTGCAGTTGCCAGTCGAGCAGCGCGCCTGCTGCCAGTTGTGCATGCAGTTGCAGCGCGCTGCTGCTGGCCGTGAGTTGCTGGGCACGAAAGTCACCGTTACTTAGATGGTGCAAGCTGAGTTGTGAGTTATCGCTCAGCGTGAACTGCAGTTGCTGTTGATCCACGTAGCCGTCGAGCTGTACCTGCGTCTGCAGTGCGCCGATATCCCAGCCCTCTAGCCGCAGCGCTGGGGTGCTGGCGCTGAGCGTGCCATCCAGCAGTTGTGCTGCCCAGGGCCGGCCGTTGGCCAGCACCAGGGTGCCGTGCAACGTGAACGGGCTGCGCCCCTTGCCCGTGAGCTGGAGTTGCAAGGGCAGGGCGCGGCCGCTCAATTGCTCGCGGATAACCGCGGGCATTTGTGCGGCTTGGATATTCAGCTGCAGGGACGCGGGGTGCAGCTGTGCCGGCAGGCTGCTAACCAGATTGCTGGAGATGTGTTGCAGGTTGAGATCGGCGCTAAGGCTGTCGGCCAGCCACTGCCCATCCAGCCCATGTGCTGACAGCTTAAATGCGCCCTGCAGTTGCCCGATAGCCGGTATTGGCCAGGCTTCAGCGAGGCTAGCACTGGCATTAATCTGGCCGCTGGCTTGCTGCAGTAACGCCAGGCT
>JAWWDH010000121.1:0-9037 GCA_033720015.1 Pseudomonas sp. | reverse complement strand
GGTAATCCCCCCGGAAATCAGTACCCGTCGGAAGTAGAATTTTCTCCTTATCGGATCAAGGAAATTTTGCGTGAAGACATCGCGTTTTTCGGACAGCCAGATCATCGCCATCCTCAAGCAGGCTGAAGCCGGCAGCCCAGTCCCGGAGCTTTGCCGCGAGCATGGCATCAGCTCGGCGACCTTCTACAAGTGGCGCGCCAAGTTCGGCGGCATGGACGCTTCACTGATGGCCCGGCTGCGCGAGCTGGAAGAGGAGAACCGTCGCCTCAAGAAGATGTACGCCGAGGAGCGCCTGAAGGCCGAGATCATCCAGGAAGCGATGGCAAAAAAGTGGTGAAGCCATCTCAGCGGCGAGAGATGGCGCAGTGTGCAGTTCGCTCGGGTCGAGCCAGCATCAGGCAGGCGTGCCAGGCCTTCGGGGTTAGCGTCACCTGCTATCGTTATCAGCCGCGGTTGTCCTCGGAGAATGCCGAGATCGCCGACCATCTGATCCGGCTTACGCACAATCAGCGCAACTGGGGTTTCGGTCTGTGCTTTCTGTACCTGCGCAACGTTAAAGGCCACCGGTGGAATCACAAGCGGGTGTACCGAATCTATCGGGAGCTGGAGCTGAACCTACGGATCAAGCCGCGCAAACGCATTGTGCGGGAAAAGCCCGAGCCACTGGCGGTGCCGGAGGCGATCAATCGCTGCTGGTCGATGGACTTCATGCACGATCAACTGGCCGACGGTCGCAGCTTCCGCCTGTTCAACCTGATCGACGACTTCAATCGCGAAGCCCTGGCCATGGATATCGACCTGTCACTGCCGGCAGAACGAGTGGTACGTGCGCTAGATCAAGTGATCGAATGGCGTGGTAAACCCCGGGTGATTCGCAGTGACAACGGCCCAGAGTACATCAGCAGTAAGCTTGTCCTCTGGGCAGAAAAGCATGGCATCCGCCTGGAATATATCCAGCCCGGCAATCCGCAACAGAACGCTTACGTCGAGCGCTACAACCGCACGGTGCGTTACGACTGGCTGGGGCATTATCTGTTCGAGTCCATCGCTGAGGTGCAAGAACACGCCACGCGATGGATCTGGACATACAATCATGAACGGCCAAATATGGCCCTGGGAGGCATCACACCCAAACAGAAGTTGGCCCTCGTGGCCTGACCTCTACTTCTGGCGAGTACTAAAAATGGGGGGATTACCATTAGTCGTCGCCCATAAGCAAGCTGACCGTTAGCATCGGTGAAGGTATGCAGGTCGCTGTGAGTGGAGAACAACTCATTTGAGAGCATCTAGCTGAGCAGTTAGCGGTGAGTTTTCTATTTTTCGACGATGATTTCGCCAGCTAGCGCACAAAAAATATAACGGATGTCTTGGCTGCGCAACGCGAGTTCTGTTTTTTTTGAAGTGGTCAAGCATTTCTGGCTAATTTTTTAATGCGTTCAGGCCTACTCACTCCAATCGCACTTAGCGCCCAAGGCCCGATCATGCTAGTGAACGAAAACCGAAATCGGCTAAAGCTCTGAATACAGGATACGGGTGGCTTTAGCCGCTCCATGAACAGCAGGTATCAGCGCCAGACGTTTTGAATAACGTGTAAGCGCTTGATCAGGCGCATAAAATTTTTGCTTTGGAGGGTTGACACATATGCCAAAGACACGAATAATGCGCGCCACTCGGCTACGTAGCTCAGCTGGTTAGAGCATAGCATTCATAATGCTGGGGTCCGGGGTTCAAGTCCCTGCGTAGCCACCAAACACCTGTTTCAAGCTGTCTCAGCAGTCTCCGAAACATGCCAAGAAGCCCGCCTAGTGCGGGCTTTCTTGTATCTGGCTGTTCACCTCTGTCTACCCCTATATCTTCCCTCCGTGTATCCCCATGTAGTGGTTGGCGAAGGTGTGCCGCAAAATATAGGTGAGTTGTCCTGGGGTGTCGAAGCCACAGTGCTCATAGGCACCACGATAAGCAGCCCTGCAGGACATGAATAGCCTACCTGTTCCGGGCATAGCGCCCTTTAATGCAGCACCTTCCACTTCCTTCGGGGTCGGTGCCGACCGGGACTGGCGATTCTTAGTCCGGTGGAAATGCGCTTTACCACCGAAGATGGCTGCACGGCCTAGGCTCTCGGCTTCATCCCTGCGCGCACCAGTGGCCAAGCAAATCAGAGCAACCGGATTTACCCCAGTCCAGGCATCCAGCCGGATCAGCTCAGAGAACACTGCCGACAGGTAACGCTGTTCATGGTTGGCGGTATGCGGTGACGCGTTCTTTACCGGTGTCGAAAAGCGTCCGGAACATGGTGGCCGCAAGGTTATTTGACAGGTGGCGGCACGCCGCAGTACCTACAAGAAGCTGGATAAGCGCGGCGCGCTATACAACGCCAAGCGCAAAATCGAGAAGGCCAAGGCGCAGGTTCGGGCCAAGGTCGAGCATCCATTTCGGGTGATCAAGCGCCAGTTCGGTTATGTGAAGATACGCTTCCGTGGGCTGGCCAAGAGCACCGCGCAACTGGTGACACTGCTTGCTCGGCCGAGTCTGTAGATGGCCCGCCGATATTTACTGAAAAATGTAGAAGAGGTGCGCCTGTGGAGCGGGAAGTAGTCGCGATGATGCGCTCACGGTGGCTAACAAGACAGATATAAGCGGGCGATCTGATCGCTTTTGATCGATTTGCTGGTTTCAAAATCGGCGGAGGCTGAAGTCAGCCAGAAATACATGACTACTTCAGGCCATCCCTCGCCATTGGGATTGCGCAAAAAAGCGGCAGATTTTCAGTTTATTGCATCGCTTAATGCTTTTGCAGGTACGTATTTAACGACTTTCTTGGCTGCAATTTGCATCGTTTGACCAGTCTGCGGGTTGCGGCCAGTGCGGGCGGGGCGCTCGTTTACTTTGAGCTTGCCAATACCCGGCAGGGTGATTTCATCACCATTTTCCAAGGCGTCGCCGACAATCTCGCTCAGCTGCTCGAGTGCTGCACGCACGGTATTTTTCGGTGCGTCGATAGCTTCTGCAATATCGCTGATTAACTGGTCTTTGGTTATTGCCATGGTGTTACTCCTTTAAAGGTCGATACGGACTCGGTGTGCCTCAGGATACCTGACAGATCAACGTGCCTACAGCAGAACCCGCGCGAGCTTGATTGTGCCTCGGCGGTAGGCATGGGCGTAGCTGGTCTCGATTATCTTGGGGAGGTGCAGTGCGTCTTGGTCAAGCTCGATTGCCTTATATGGCTGTCGTTTTAGGTTGGCTAAAGTAACTGACACTATTTCTCTATTTTAATTAACGGTTTGTGGCTTTACTGTCGATCTTGCGGGTTTGTCGAGTTACAGACTCAGCACTAATGACTGGGTGATGGATTAAAGCATCCGTCGGACGGTTCGTTTGGTTCGCCTCAATATCGTTACATGTATCCAAGAAGGTTGGGCGTTAAATAATTTTTGGGTACATAACGTTATCGGGCTTAAAGGATAATAAAAATGAAAACCTTTGCACTTGCCGCTGTACTTGTTGGTTGCTCTTTCGGAGCGATGGCTGAAGAGTTAAACTCAATTCGTTTTGGTGTGGACCCCACCTTTCCGCCCTTTGAATCTAAAAGCCCAGATGGTTCGCTGGTCGGCTTCGACATCGATCTCGGTAACGCAATTTGCGCCGAATTGAAGGCTAAGTGCGTTTGGGTTGAAACTGCATTCGACAGTATTATTCCTGCACTTAAAGCCAAGAAGTTCGATGGTGTACTGTCCGCCATGACAGTCAATGACAAGCGCAAAGAGCAAATCAATTTCTCCGATAAGCTCTATAACTCTCCAAGCCGTTTGGTGGCGCGTGAAGGCAGTGGCTTACTGCCGACCACCGACTCGCTCAAGGGCAAGCGTGTAGGTGTGGCCCAGGGCTCCACGCAAGAAGCCTACGTTAAAGGTTTCTGGGCGGAGCATGGCGTTGAAATTGTCTCCTATCAAAATCAAGACCTGGTGTTCCAGGATCTGATCAGCGGGCGTATCGACGCCAGTCTGACCGATGCACCGGTCGCCGATATCGGCTTCTTGCAGACCCCTAATGGCAAGGGTTTCGCCTTCGTCGGTGAAGCAGTCGAAGAAAAGACCGTGCTGGGCGAGGGCATCGCTATCGGCCTACGTAAGGAAGACAGTGCGCTGCGTGAGAAGATCAACGCGGCCCTAGCTGCAATGCACACCGATGGTACTTATAAGACCATTGAGAAGAAGTACTTCACCTCTGATATGTACAACTGAGTTCATCCGTATAACCGTCTCGAGTCAGTCGGTGGGTAATGAATCTGTGTTGGCTCTGTGGCTCATTACCTGCCTGACTCGTTGTACGGTGTTGTATCGCCTGGGTTGTTTGCATTCGCTCGTTTTACGTAGTCGCCTGAGTGAACCGTTATAAAGCGTTCATGTGTGGGGAGAGAACATGCTCTTACAAGGTTTTGGCGGACTCATTCTTGAAGGGACGTTAGCCACGATAAAGTTGGCAGTGCTTTCAGTGTTGCTGGCAGTGCTGATCGGTTTACTGGGTGCGTCGGCAAAGATGTCCAAGCTTGGATTTATCCGGCATAGCGCAACGGTCTATACCACGCTAATTCGTAGTGTTCCCGATTTGGTGCTGATGCTGTTGCTATTTTATAGCCTACAAATATTTTTGAATAACCTGACTGAGTGGGTCGGGTTCGAGCAAATTGATCTCAACCCCTTTGTGTCTGGGGTGATCACCTTGGGCTTTATTTATGGTGCTTACTTCACCGAAACCTTTCGTGGTGCCTTTCAGGCGGTTCCGGCAGGTCAACTGGAAGCGGCCTCGGCTTACGGAATGAGCCGCTGGCAGGTGTTCCGTCGGGTGTTGTTCCCGCAAATGATGCGCTTTGCCCTGCCGGGGATTGGTAACAACTGGCAGGTGCTGATCAAGGCTACGGCGCTGGTGTCGCTGATCGGTCTGATCGACATTGTCAAGGTGACCCAGGACGCAGGCAAAAGCTCGATGCAGTTGATGTACTTCAGCATAGTCGGCGCGCTGATTTATCTGGCGATCACCACCGTTTCCAACGGCGTGTTGCTCTGGCTTGAGCGTCGCTACTCCCAGGGCGTTAGGAAGGCGGCACTATGATCGAGATTATTCAGGAATATGGTCGGGCGTACCTATGGAGCGATGGTTACCATTTGTCGGGCCTGGCCATGACGCTATGGTTGCTGACTGTCTCCATCGTCATAGGTTTTCTGCTTTCGGTGCCTCTGTCGGTCGCGCGAGTGTCGAGTAACTGGGCGATTCGCGGGCCGGTCTGGTTTTACACCTATGTGTTCCGGGGGACGCCGCTGTATATCCAGTTGCTGATTATTTACACCGGTATCTACAGCCTTGAGGTGGTGCGCGATCAGTCGTTACTCGAGGGTTTCTTCCGCGATGGTCTCAATTGCACCTTATTGGCGTTCGCGCTGAACACCTGCGCTTACACCACTGAAGTCTTCGCCGGGGCTATCCGCGCGACGCCTTATGGCGAGATCGAGGCGGGGCGTGCCTACGGTATGTCGTCCTTCGGTTTATATCGGCGAATCATCTTGCCGTCAGCACTGCGCCGTGCGCTGCCGTATTACAGCAATGAAGTAATTCTGATGCTGCACTCCACCACGCTGGCCTTTACCGCCACGGTGCCCGACATCCTCAAAGTGGCGCGGGACGTTAACTCGGCTACCTACGCCTCATTCGAGGCCTTTGGCATAGCTGCCATGCTCTATGCCGTACTGGCATTCCTTCTGGTCTGGGTGTTTCGTCGCTGCGAAATACGTTGGCTGGCTTTCCAGCAACCCCAGTCCCATTGATTCGCCGGACTTAGAGAGAGTCGCTCCATGTATAAATTAACCGTAGAAGATCTGCACAAAAAATATGGCCCTCATGAGGTGCTCAAAGGGGTGTCATTGAAAGCCAAGGCCGGCGATGTGATCAGTATGATCGGCTCCAGCGGGTCGGGGAAAAGTACCTTTCTGCGCTGCATCAACTTTCTCGAACAACCCTGTGCGGGACGCATCACGGTGAATGCCGAGGAAATCCGTATGCACCACGACGCCAGCGGCGCACTGCGGGTCAGCGATGCACGCCAGTTGCAGCGAGTGCGGACCAAGCTGGCGATGGTCTTCCAGCACTTCAACTTGTGGCAGCACATGACGGTGCTGGAGAACATTATCGAGGCTCCGATTCATGTCCTCGGGGTCAGCCGCAAGGAAGCCGTGCAGCGGGCGCGGGACTACCTGGCCAAGGTCGGGCTGGATCGTAACGTGGAAGGCAAATACCCCTCGCACCTCTCGGGTGGTCAGCAGCAACGTGTCGCCATGGCGCGTGCGTTGGCGGTAGAGCCGGAAGTGATGCTGTTCGATGAGCCCACCTCGGCCCTCGATCCGGAGCTGGTCGGTGAGGTGCTGAAGGTGATGCAGGCACTGGCTGAAGAGGGTCGTACCATGGTCGTGGTGACTCATGAAATGGGCTTCGCGCGTAACGTGTCCAACCACGTGATGTTTTTGCACCAAGGCGTCGTCGAGGAGGAGGGGCATCCGAGCGAAGTGCTGGTCAATCCGCAGAGCGAGCGTTTGACCCAGTTTCTCTCCGGTCGCTTGAAGTAATCCAGCGCACAGTTTTCCAGCAGGATGAAATGAGCATGAGCCTAGACTTCCCGGTACAGCCAAGTTACGCCGCACAGCGTGAGCGCTTTCTCGCTGCTGCGCGGGCCGCGAAGGTCATCCTCAGCGAGTATCGTCATCCTTTACGCGGTCCCTTCGAGGAACCGTTGTTCACCGATGTTGCGGTAATCGGTGACCCTAACGCTTCGCGAGTTCTGGTGGGTCTCAGTGGCACCCACGGGGTCGAGGGTTTCTATGGCTCGAACTGCCAGATCAGCTGGATGCAGGAGCTGGCTGGCAGGGCGCTGCCAAGGGACGTGGCGGTGGTGATGATCCATCTGATCAACCCTTGGGGGACGGCCTGGATGCGTCGGGTCAATGAGGACAATATCGACCTCAATCGCAACTACCTGGACTTCACCCAGCCCGTGCCGGTCAATCGCGACTACGCAGCGTTGCACGAGATCTATGCATGCTCCCAGTTGCGAGGCCCGCAGCGTGAGCGGGCGGATGCGCTGTTGGCTGAGCGGCTCCAGGCCCATGGATGGCCGGCGCTGATGTCGATAGTCGAAGCCGGGCAGTATGCCCACCCCGACGGCCTGTTTTATGGCGGTCAGGCACCGAGTTGGTCGAACCAGACGCTGCATCGGATCGTTCAGCAGCATCTCGCCCAGGCGCGGACCGTCATGTGTTTTGATCTGCATACCGGCGCTGGCGATTACGGTCACCCGATGTTGCTGGCGATCGCCCAGACAGCCTATCCGGCGCTGAGCGATGCGCAGGCGATATATGGACCCTGGTTGCACACACTGCTCACCGGTAGCGATAGCCAGAGCGATACCGGTGTCGCGGCGACTGCCACGGGTTATACCTCGCAGGCGCTGCTCAATGCCTTGCCCGATCAGCACTTGATGCAATTTGTCATCGAGTGCGGCACTTATCCGGGGGAGCAGATCCACCATCATCTGCGTGACGATCATTGGCTGCACCTGCACGGCGATCCTTACGACCGGGTGGGCCGGCAGATCAAGTTGGATCTGTTGGAGCAGTTCTACCCGGCCGACAGTGATTGGCAGGCGCTAGTCTGGTTACGTACGCGGCAGATCTGGGAGAGGGCGCTGGTGGCGCTGTCGCAGATTGATCAGTTCGGCGCGTAATCCGGGCGCTGAATCCGCCGAGCCCCTGATAATTGATTGCGAATCATGGCCTTACCTACATTGTGCCGTTCCTGATGGGTGGTTTTATCGATGAAGCTGTTGGGTGCTTGCGTTAGATGGCTAAAAACAATTTAGTTTTTCTAAATTAAACTCAAGGTTTTTGCATCTTTTCTGCTTTTTGTTTTTCCGTATCCTGAACTCATCAGCAAAGCCGAGGCCTCAGTCATCGCGCTGCGGCACAGCACAAATAACAACTAGAGGAGAGAACCTATGTTTCTGCGAAATGCATGGTATGTAGCGGCCAGTGAGGCAGAGCTGGGTGAGGATCTTTATCCGGTGACGATTCTCCGTGAGAAAGTGGTGCTGTTCCGCAAAACCGACGGCACTCCCGCTGCGCTGGAGGATGCTTGCCCGCATCGTAAGTTGCCGCTGTCCATGGGGCGCCGGCAGGGCGATACGTTGGAGTGCGGCTACCACGGCCTGACGTTCGACTGCTCTGGCAGTTGTGTCCGGGCCCCAGGCAGCAGCCGCATTCCGCAAGGTGCGCGCGTGCGCAGCTATCCGCTGGAGCAGCGCTATGGCCTTATCTGGATCTGGATGGGCGATGCCGAGTTGGCTGACCCAAGCAAGATATGTGACGTGCCAGAGTGGGGCGATTCGGCCTGGGGCATGAATCGCGGCGACAGCATGATCGTGGCTTGCAACTATCTATACGTGACCGATAACCTGCTCGACCCTTCCCATGTGGCCTGGGTGCATCAGTCCTCTTTCGGCAATGCCGCTTGTGCCGATGAGCCGCTCAAGACCACGGTCACTGACGCCGGGGTGATCGTCTCGCGCTGGATGCGTGATGTCGAGGTAGCACCTTTCTACGCCAAATTTGTGCAGTTCAGCGGCAACTGTGATCGCAAGCAACATTACGAAGTGCACTACCCTGCGCAGGCGATCATCAAAGCGCTGTTTACCCCGGCTGGCACTGGCTCGGATGAAGGCACACTGCATGAGCAGGTGTTCCTGATGAACTCCTATAACTTCATGACCCCGATCGACGAATCCAATACCCGTTACTACTGGTTCCAGATGCGCAACTTCGATCCAACCAACGAAGCCGTGTCGCGCGAGTTCGATGAGGACGTGCGTCATGCCTTCGCCGAAGACCGGGTGATTCTCGAGGCCGTACACAGCGGTTTGGCGAACAAACAAACGCCGAATATCGACCTGGCTTCTGACTCCGGCCCGCTGCGCTTTCGTCGTAACTTGAGCAAG
>JAWWDH010000120.1:0-9116 GCA_033720015.1 Pseudomonas sp. | reverse complement strand
TCGCAGCATCACTTGCTCCAAGCTGTTGCTGGACTCGGGCGGGGTGCCTGCCAGCTGACCAAGCAATTGCCACTGCTGGTCCAGTTCACTGTTGATCGCCAGCATGCGTTCGATCATTTTGCGCGCGCTGGCACGTACGGCGCGGTCCTGTGCATTCAACAACTCAAACGACATCGCGGTGGTGGCGGCAGTCAGGTGGGTGAGGGTGCGCGTGGACAGTTTGAGTAGCTCGGTCAATTGCGCTTCCTTGGCAGTCATGAACGTCTCCTTGTTAATCACTACCTGAGCTTAGCCTGAGTTAAGCGTCGCCGGCTATTCACGCCATCGTCTGCTTGTGCCGCAGCGCCTCTTTATGGGCTCGACATTCTTCTGGTTTGTCATCCATGGCCGGAGGGCTTGATGCAGTGCGCGCACTCCGTCGGTTGATCTGCGCAAATGGGGCAACTGTGCTTTGCTCAAATAAGTTGGCTTATAGAGATAGGTGCAACCATTTGTGGTCCTGTGGTTGCACCTATCGTCGGAAAATTAATGCTTTTTTAAAACAGCCGTTTTACCTCGCCAATACAGGTTTTTCCTGCGGGCAGCCACAGATTTGAGGCTTGCCCTAGGAGTGGTGGGGTTAGAGGTGACTGGTGGGCTGCAAGTAGTGCGCGTTTTCTGGGTTGCGCCTAGTTGCACCTTTAGCCTTGAGAGGTTTAATCTCGCGCCAGTTTTTTTGCCGTGCTCCAGCCCATACAGGACAAACCAATGGCTACCACTACCCTTGGCGTAAAGCTCGATGATGCAACCCGTGAGCGCCTCAAGCAGGCTGCGCAGAAAATTGACCGCACGCCACATTGGCTGATCAAGCAGGCGATTTTCAATTATCTGGAACAGGTTGAGGGTGGTTTGACCCCGGCCGAGCACTCCGGCCTGGCCGCGGTTGCCGGCGAAGAGCCTGTCGAGGCGCTGACTGAGCAGGGTCTGCAGGTGTTCCTCGACTTCGCCGAAAGCATCCAGCCGCAATCGGTACTGCGCGCGGCGATTACCGCGGCTTACCGTCGTCCGGAAATCGAAGCCGTGCCGATGCTGCTGGAGCAGGCGCGTCTGCCCAAGGACATGGCCGAGGCCAGCAACACGCTGGCCATGCGCATTGCCGAGAAGCTGCGCAGCCAGAAGAACGCCGGAGGCCGTCAGGGCTTGGTGCAGGGCTTGCTGCAGGAATTCTCGCTGTCGTCGCAGGAAGGTGTGGCGCTGATGTGCCTGGCCGAAGCGCTGCTGCGTATTCCGGACAAGGCCACGCGTGACGCGCTGATCCGCGACAAGATCAGCAACGGCAACTGGAGCCAGCACCTGGGCAACAGCCCGTCGATGTTCGTAAACGCCGCCTCCTGGGGGCTGTTGATCACCGGCAAGCTGGTCTCTACGCATAACGAAGCCGGCTTGGTCACCTCGCTCAATCGCATCATCGGCAAAGGCGGCGAGCCGCTGATCCGCAAGGGTGTGGACATGTCCATGCGCCTGATGGGTGAGCAGTTTGTTACCGGCGAAACCATCGCCGAAGCCCTGGCCAATGCCACCACGATGGAAGATAAGGGTTTCCGTTACTCCTACGACATGCTCGGCGAAGCCGCGCTGACTGACGAAGATGCCAAGCGTTACCTGGCCTCCTACGAGCAGGCGATCCATGCCATCGGCAAGGCGTCCCATGGTCGTGGCATCTACGAAGGTCCGGGCATCTCGATCAAGTTGTCGGCGCTGCACCCGCGCTATAGCCGTGCCCAGCACGAGCGCGTGATGGATGAGCTGTACCCGATCCTGCTCAGCTTGACCAAGCTGGCCAAGCAGTACGACATCGGCCTGAACATCGACGCCGAAGAAGCTGATCGTCTGGAAATCTCCCTCGACCTGCTGGAGCGCCTGTGCTTCGACCCGGCTCTGACTGGCTGGAACGGCATCGGTTTTGTCATCCAGGCTTACCAGAAGCGCTGCCCGTACGTGATCGATTACGTCATTGATCTGGCCAAGCGCAGCCGTCACCGCCTGATGATCCGCCTGGTAAAAGGTGCGTATTGGGACAGCGAAATCAAACGCGCTCAGGTAGAGGGTTTGGAAGGCTATCCGGTGTACACCCGCAAGCCGTATACCGACGTCTCCTACATCGCCTGTGCGCGCAAGCTGCTGGCCGTGCCGGAAGCCATCTACCCGCAGTTCGCCACCCACAACGCTCACTCGTTGTCGGCGATCTATCAGCTGGCCGGGCAGAACTACTACCCCGGTCAGTACGAGTTCCAATGCCTGCACGGCATGGGTGAGCCGCTGTACGAGCAGGTCGTGGGCAAAATCGCCGACGGCAAGCTGAACCGTCCGTGCCGTATTTATGCGCCGGTCGGCAGCCATGAAACCTTGCTGGCTTATCTGGTGCGTCGCCTGTTGGAAAACGGCGCGAACACCTCGTTCGTCAACCGCATTGCCGATCACAGCATCTCGATTAAAGAACTGGTGCTCGACCCGGTGCAGCAAATCGAGCAAATGGCCGCGCAGGAAGGTGGGCTTGGCCTGCCGCACCCGCGTATCGCGCTGCCGTGCGCCCTGTATGGTGCTGCCCGGAAAAACTCAGAAGGCATCGACCTGGCCAACGAACATCGCCTGGGTTCGCTGTCTTCGGCGCTGCTGAGCAGCACCAACAACGCCTACAAGGCTGTGCCGCTGCTCGGTTGTGACACGCCAGAGTTGGGCGAGGCGCAGCCGGTGCGCAACCCGTCGGACCATCGAGACATCGTCGGCCACGTGCATGAGGCCAGCGTGCAGGATGTGCAAAATGCCGTGCTCTGCGCGGTGTCCAGCGGGCAGATCTGGCAGTCGACCCTGCCAGGCGAGCGCGCCGCAGTGCTCGACCGCGCGGCGGATCAGATGGAGGCGGAAACCCAGCAGTTGATGGGCTTGCTGGTGCGCGAGTCGGGTAAAACCTTTGCCAACGCCATCGCCGAAGTGCGCGAGGCCGTGGACTTCCTGCGTTACTACGCGGCGCAGGCACGTAACCACTTCAGCAATGACAGCCACCGCCCGCTGGGTCCGGTGGTGTGCATCAGCCCGTGGAACTTCCCGCTCGCAATTTTCAGTGGCCAAGTGGCTGCGGCTCTGGCAGCTGGTAACACTGTGCTGGCCAAGCCGGCCGAACAAACCCCGCTGATCGCTGCCCAGGCGGTACGCATTCTGCTGGAAGCCGGCGTGCCGGCCGGTGCCGTGCAGCTGTTGCCGGGCCGTGGCGAAACCGTGGGTGCCGGCCTGATCGGTAGCGAGCGGGTGCGTGGCGTGATGTTCACTGGCTCCACCGAAGTGGCCGGGATTATCCAGCGCAACCTGGCCGGTCGCCTCGATGCGCATGGTCGTACCCTGCCGTTGATCGCTGAAACCGGCGGTCTGAACAGCATGATCGTCGACTCCTCGGCACTCACCGAGCAGGTGGTGGTGGATGTCGTGGCCTCGGCCTTCGACAGCGCCGGTCAGCGTTGCTCGGCTCTGCGTGTGCTGTGTGTGCAGGAAGATGTGGCCGATCGCGTGATCAATATGCTCAAAGGCGCCATGGCTGAATACAGCCTGGGCAACCCGGAGCGTTTGAGCACGGATATCGGCCCGGTGATCGACGCCGAAGCCAAGGCCAATATCGATCAGCACATCGCCAAGATGCGCGAGAAAGGCCGCAAGATTTTCCAGGCGGCGCGCAGCAATGGCGACGACCTGAGCCGCGGCACCTTCGTCACGCCGACGCTGATCGAGCTGGACAGCTTCGATGAAATGACCCGTGAAATCTTCGGCCCGGTGCTGCACGTGGTGCGTTATGCCCGTGCTGATCTCGGCAAGCTGCTGCAGCAGATCAACGACAGCGGCTATGGCCTGACTCTGGGTGTGCACACGCGCATCGATGAAACTATCGCCCAGGTGGTCAACAGCGCCAAGGTCGGCAACCTCTACGTCAACCGCAACATGGTCGGTGCCGTTGTTGGCGTACAGCCGTTCGGTGGTGAAGGGCTCTCCGGTACGGGTCCGAAAGCCGGTGGCCCGCTGTACATGTACCGTTTGCTGGCAACCCGTCCGCAGGACGCGGTGGCCAAGCAGCTGCAGCAGGAAGAGGGTGAAATCCAACGTCCAGCGGCGCAGGCCAAAGTCATCCAGGCGCTGCAGGAGTGGGCGGCTGAGCATGAGCCGAGCCTGTCTGCCTTGAGCGCGCAGTATGTCGAACTGGCGCAAAGCGGCACGGTGCAGCAGTTGGCTGGCCCGACCGGTGAGCGCAACAGCTACAGCCTGCTGCCGCGTGAACATGTACTGTGCCTGGCCGATGAACGTGGCGATTTGCTGGTACAGCTGGCAGCGGCGTTGGCCGTGGGTTGCCAGGTACTGTGGCAGGAAAGCGAGCTGACTCAGGCGCTATTGGCGGCATTGCCCAAGCTGGTGCAGCAACGCATTACCCTGCTCAGCCAGTGGAGCAACAGCGAGATCGGTTTCGATGCGATCCTACACCATGGTGACTCCGATCAGCTTCGCGAAGTCTGTCAGTTGGCGTCACAGCGCCCTGGCGCGATCATCGGTGTGCATGGTTTGCACAAAGGCGAGACGGATATTCCGCTGGAGCGTTTGCTGATCGAGCACGCGCTGAGCATCAACACTGCAGCGGCCGGCGGTAACGCCAGTCTGATGACCATCGGTTAAGCCGCTGTCGCGGTGAGTGCCGGGCCGTTGTCCGCTACTCACCGCACCGAGCATGACACCCGGCAGGTTCGCCTGCCGGGGTTGCACGCAACACCGGCTTACCGCCACCCCCAGGTACTTTGCCCAAGCACCTGATGCTGCACGCGGCACCTGCCGTCACGCAGCGCCCTTCGTACACCCGGTAACGGGGGCTACCCGCCGGTACGAGGCGTTTCTTCCCCTCTGGCATTTCGATGCGATGCACCGGCCTACCCGGCTGGTGCTGGAGCGGCGCGACCTGCGCCGCTCCAATCGATCGCCTGGCGCTTTCTCTTAAACCACCTGTCCGCTGATTTTCGGCGATACCCATCGTGAGCGTCTGCAGTTGTGCACGGCGCATATTCGCCTGGGCGTAACAGGCAGGCATTGCAGCAGGTGCCGCTCAATGGTCTGTTGCACAGGCCAAACAGCGCAGCGGTTTTGGCTGCGCTGCAGGCACATTTGACGGGCAAGCCGCGAGTGCTTACTGGCGGGTGACGATAGGGAAGCGTCCGTCCGGCTTATCCAGCAGACTAAAGAAGCGCCCCAGCGCCAGTGCACTGCCGTCGATCGACACCTGGTCGGAGCTGAGCAAGGCCGCGACACCGGCCTGGCCGGTGATCATTTGCAGGAAGAAGTCCTGGCTCAGATTGAGGCTGGCGTCGGCCTCAGCAACGTCGTCTGCCGCCACGCGACGGTGGTGCAATACGGCGTTTTCGATCCACAGGTGATAGCGCACACCGCTGTCGGTGAAGTTGAGATTGATCCGCAGCGCACTGTCGGCCGCTGCGATGCCGTCCAGTTTGCTGGCCATCACTTCCAGAAAGCGCTCGGGCTCCGTGTGCTTGAGCATGTCGAGCATCATCGCCGAGGTGAAGCCGTCTTGCGGCAGGCCGTGGCGCAGCTCATAGGCACCGCTCAGATAGACGTTCCGCCACGCCGCAGACTCGGCTTGATAACCCAGTTGCTCGAAGCTGCGGGCTTGTAGGTCGCGAGCCGCCGCATGCTCAGGGTCGGCATACAGCAGGTGCTTGCCCAGCTCGGCCGCCCAGCGATAGTCACCCTCGGCATAGGCCTGTTCGGCGCTCGCCAGCAATTGCTCGCGGCCTCCGGCGAGGGCCACGTACTTGGCGGCCGCGTCCACCGGTGGGAGTGGGTCGAGGTTGGCGGGGTTGGCGTCATACCAGCCCAGATAAAACTGATAAATGCCGCGCACGTTGTGCTTGAGCGTGCCGTAGTAGCCATGTACGTGCAGGTGTTGGTCGAGGCTTGGCGGCAGCCGCAACTGTTCGGCGATCTCCGGCGCGGTGAGTCCGGCATTCATCAGGCGTACGGTTTGGTCGTGCAGGTAGCGGTAGACATCACGCTGCGCGGTGAGAAACGCCTGGATGTTGGTTTGCCCCCACACCGGCCAGTGGTGCTGGTTGAACAGCACCTGGGCCTCGGCGGCGTGGGCACGGCTGGCGTCGATGTAGTTGGCCCACTGCAGGGCATCGCGCACCTTGGCGCCACGCAGGGTGTAGAGGTTGTGCAGGGTTTGTGAGAGCAGCTCAGCGCCGCCAAAGGCGTTTAGCTCTGGCAGGCTGAAAGTCATCTCCGCCGGGGCCTCGGCTCCGGGCGTGTTGTAGAAGACAAAGCGCACGCCATCGACGTCCAGCGTCTGTTCGCTGGCGCTGATCAGTTGGGTCGGCGGCAGAATGCCCATGTGACCAAACGCCACCGCCTTGCCCAAGCCGTTGTCGACCATGCCCTCGGCGCTGCGTGGCAGGCGTTTGCCGTACATAAAGGTGGCGCGGCGGGTCATGGCAACGCCCATCATCAGGTTTTCGCTGGTGGCCTCCTGCATAAACCCGGCCGGGGCGATCACCGGTACCTGCCGAGCCTTGGCGTCTTCGGCAGTGAGCACACCGAGGGCACCGCCAAAGTGATCGACATGGCTATGGCTGAAGATCATCGCGCTCACGGGGCGCTGGCCCAGATGTTGTGCGACGAAGTCCATGGCGAAGGCGGCAGTTTCCCGGCTGGTCAGCGGGTCGATGACAATCCAGCCGCTGTCGCCCTCGATCAGGGTCATGTTGGCCAGGTCAAAGCCGCGCAGTTGATAGATTTTCTCGCTGACTTTGAACAGACCAATCTGGTTATTCAGCAGCGCCTGTCGCCACAGGCTCGGGTTGACGGTGGCAGGCGCTTCGTTATGGATAAACGCGAAGCTGTCGAAGTCCCAGATCAGCTGGCCCTCGGCATCGCGCACCTGGCCCTGCGGTGCGGCAATCAGGCCGCGCCGTGCCTGGGCCAAGCCCTCGGTGTGGCTCAAGTCGTATTGCTGCAGCACCTCAGCCTGGGCGGCTTGCGTGCTTGGCGTGGCGGCGCTGGTGCTGGGCGCGGAGCTGTCGCTGCAGGCGCTGAGTAACAACAGGGTGCTGGGTAATAACCAGCGCAAGGGCAGATTCATTGGCTTACTCCACGGGTTGACTGGTCAGAGCATGGGGTGCGGGATACCATGCGTCCAATGCAGCTAAAGCATCTTTTCAATGCGTGTAAGACATGAATATAGAGCTCCGTCACCTGCGTCACGCCCTTGCCCTCGCCGAACATGGCAACTTTGCCCGTGCTGCCGAGGCGCTTCACCTCTCCCAGCCGGCGTTATCGCGCAGCTTGCAGGCGCTTGAAGCGCAGGTTGGCGAGCAACTGTTTGACCGCAGTCACCGTGAAGTGACCCCCACGGCGATGGGCGAGTTGCTGTTGCAGCATGCCCGCAAACTGCTGCTGCATGCCCAGGACCTTAAGCATGACCTGCAATTGGCGCGCGGCTTGCAGCAAGGGGAGTTACGCATAGGTGTAGGCCCCTTCGCCGGCGCCGCCCTAGTCGCCCCGGTGCTGGCCATCTTGAGCCGTGCCCATCCAGGGGTGTATCTGGAGGTGATACTGGCACCCTGGCAAGAGCTGCCGGCGCGCTTGCAACGTCGCGAAATCGATCTGATGGTGGTGGATTTGCACGAGATTGAAGACGATCCCAGCTATGTCGTGCAGCTCCTCGGTGAGCACCACACGTTGCCCGTGTGCCGCGCCGGTCATCCGCTGCTTGAGCAGGCCTCGCCCAGTACCGAGGCGCTGTTGCGCTACCCGCTGGCCGGGCCCAACCTGCCCGAGGCGATTCGCGAGGAATTGCTCAAGCGCCTGCCTAGTGCGTTGCAGAACACCTGGCGCGCGCAGTGGAAACTGGCGATCACCTGCGACAGCTCGGCCATGCTCAAGCAGCTGCTGTTGGGCTGTGAGGCGCTGGCGCTGTTGCCGTGGTTTATGGTGGAAGACGAACTGCAGCGCGGCGACTTGCAAGCATTGCCTAGTCTTGCCCCGGGGCTGAGCGGGCGCTTCGGCGTTGCTCGCCTGCACGGCCGGCGCTTATCGCTGGCTGCGCAGTGCTTTATCGAGGCGCTGCTGGCGCATGACGTCGCCGTGCGCCAGCGCCAAGCCGCATGGCTGGCTCGCTAAGAGAAGGCGAACAGCAAGGACGGCAGGTTGCTTCGGCGGCCTCTCCCGATGTTCAGGCGACGGTTAGGGCACCGTCTCGCTCAGGCTCAACTGATTGCGCAGCGTCCGAGCGACCTCAATCTGCAGTTTGTAAGCGGGCGCTTCGATGGCGTCGTGGTCGCGGGTGTAGCGGCGGGTAAATTCGCGCACGCCCCACTGCTGGTATTGCTGCACATGCAGCAACTCATGGGCCCAGAGCGCGACATTTTGCTGCGCGTCCTCAGCGTTACGGAAAACGATGATGTCGATCAGCGTCACCGCCTGCACGTCGGGGTTTTGCAGCAGGGCATTGCCGGCGTTCAGCGCCTCACCGCCGCCGACCTTGAAGCGCGCCGAGTCGAGTACCGCGATATCGAAATAGGGTTCCAGTTGCGCGCGGATATGCAGAGGCACAGGCGCGGTTCCGTCGGCTGCCGCGCGCGCACGCGCTTGCAGCAATCCTTGCTCAAGACCTGAAGCGGCGATCTGGGTAGCGTCTTTGTACAGCCCATCGATGTCGGCCTGGCTGAGCGGCGCACAGAAGCACACCACCGCACAGACCTGCTGCTGCCCGCTGGGGCAGGCGAGAACCGAGGCGGTTAGGCCGAGCCCGCCGATCAATAGGGCGACCCAGCGCAGTGGGTGACGCAAAAACACAGCAGGCAAGGATGTCTCCCTAGAGCAATAACGAGCGCGGCTGGATGGGGCAGTGCCGTGTCGGGTTTGGACAGTGGCCATTGCGCTTGGTTGCAGCGGCGCAGAGACCGCTCAGCGCAAGACGCATCTGCCTGATGCGTGCGGCTACACCCGCACCCAGCGTTGGCGGCTCCAGCCACTCAGCGCATCGACGCCGAACACCAGCAGCAACATCGCCAGGATGACCGTGCTGGCCTGTGCTT
>JAWWDH010000119.1:0-9180 GCA_033720015.1 Pseudomonas sp. | reverse complement strand
GCGATTCAGGCTTTTTTGCATGAGGCCGGTGATGACTGATCTGGCCCAAGAACCACTCGGCGGCCTGCCGGACAAGCGCCAGGTGGCGGCCTCGTTTTCCCGTGCGGCCGAGAGCTATGACAGCGTCGCGGCCCTGCAGCGTAATGTCGGCCAGCAGTTATTGGCGCAGCTGCCTGCTGCAATCAGCCCGGTGCGCTGGCTCGACCTGGGCTGCGGTACGGGCTATTTCAGCCGTGCCTTGGCCGAGCGCTTTGCGGCCAGCCAAGGCGTCGCGTTAGATATCGCCGAAGGCATGTTGCAACACGCCCGGCCGCTGGGTGGCGCGCAGCAGTTTATCGCTGGCGATGCCGAGCGTCTGCCGCTGCAGGACGAGTCCTGCGAGCTATTGTTTTCAAGTCTGGCGTTGCAGTGGTGCGCCGATTTTACGGCCGTGCTGGGTGAAGCCGAGCGCGTATTACGCCCTGGCGGTGTGCTGGCTTTTAGCAGTCTGTGCGTCGGTACCTTGCAAGAGCTGCGTGACAGCTGGCAGGCGGTGGACGGCTTTGTCCACGTCAATCGCTTCCGGCGGTTTGAGGATTATCAGCGGCTGTGTAGCAACAGCGGCTTGGCGCTGCTGAGCCTGCAGGTTACGCCTGAGACCCTGCATTACCCTGATGTGCGCAGCCTGACCCATGAACTGAAAGCCCTCGGTGCGCACAACCTCAACCCCGGTCGGCCGGGTGGCCTGACTGGCCGCGCGCGCATGCTGGCGCTGCTCAAGGCCTATGAACAGTTTCGCCAGCCCGACGGGCTGCCGGCGACCTATCAGGTGGTCTACGGCATATTGCGTAAGGAAATTTCCTAGATGAGTCAGGCGTTCTTCGTCACCGGTACTGATACAGAAATCGGCAAAACCACTATCGCCGCTGGCCTGCTGCATGCGGCGCGGCTCGCCGGGCTGTCCACGGCCGCAGCCAAGCCAGTGGCCTCGGGCTGTGTGTTGACGGCGGATGGCCTGCGCAATGACGACGCCCTGGCGCTGCTTGGCGAGTGCAGTCTGACGTTGCGTTATGACGAGGTGAATCCGCAGGCGTTTGAGCCGGCGATTGCCCCGCATCTGGCCGCACGTGAAGCCGGCGTGTTGCTGGATGTGGCGGCACTGCAGAGGCCGGTGCAGGCCATTCTGGACAAGCGCGCGGACTTCACCCTGGTGGAAGGCGCGGGCGGCTGGCGCGTGCCACTGGCCGGGCAGGCGGCGTTGTCGGACCTGGCGATTGCCTTGAAACTGCCGGTTATTCTGGTGGTGGGTGTGCGCCTAGGCTGCATCAACCATGCGCTGCTGACGGCCGAGGCGATCCTGCGTGACGGTTTGTCGTTGGCAGGCTGGGTGGCCAATGTGGTCGACCCGCACACCTCGCGCCTTGAAGACAATCTCGCAACCTTGGCGCAACGCTTACCCGCGCCATGCTTGGGCTATATCCCGCGCCTGGCCGAAGCAACGCCGGCTGCGGTTGCCAGTTATCTCAATCTCGATCTTCTACGCAGCCCGCTATAAGCCCGCTAAATGCCATAGCCTTTTGCCTGTACGTTTTTCGAGCAATATCTGCTTAAATCAAGGCTATTAGTGGTCAGCCAGAGTAGGAGCTTAGGCATGGAGATTTCAGGAAGCGCTTTCAGTTCGGGTGTCAGCAGCATTCAATCGGGTCAGCGCCGCGTCGATCAGGCAGTAGCAGCGATCGCCAGTAATGCCGTTACCCAGCCGCAACAGCCGCCGGCCACGCCGCCCGCTAATCAGGTCAACCCAGCCCCCAGCTTGGCTGAACAGACCCGCCCCGATCTCGCTGAAAGCCTGGTCGCCCTGCGTGAAGGGCAGAATGCAGCACAGGCCGGTGCCAAGGTAATCAAAACGGCTGATGAAATACTCGGCACCCTGATCGACACCACGGCTTGAGTCCCCGCCCCTGGCGGACTCAAGCCCGGTAAAGAGGTAAGCAACGCCGGGCGAGGAGTCATTGCATGCAGATTAGCGGCGCATCGTCTTATTCTGCGCCTGCAGCCAATCTACTGCCGGCTCGTCCCCTGGCGTCGAGTGTTTCCCCCGACGTCTCCTCCGATATCATCCGCGCCGCCCAAGCGCCCGTCACTGCGCCTCAAGCGCTGACCGCCGAGCAGTCCGCCTCGGCGCGTGAAGAAGCCGACAAACCCGCCGATTCGTCGAGCCACTCCGATACAGCTAAACGCACTCAAGGCGAGCCAAGCCCCGAGCGGGAGCGGCGCGAGCAACTCGAAATTGCCGAGTTGGTCAGCCGTGATCAGGAAGTGCGCAGCCATGAACAGGCCCATGCAGCGGTTGGCGGGCAATACGCAGGTGCGCCGAGCTATACCTATGCGCGTGGCCCGGATGGCAAACGCTATGCGGTGGGTGGCGAGGTGGGTATCGATGTGGCTCCCGTGGCGAATGACCCCGAAGCGACCCTGAGCAAAATGGAGGTGGTGATCCGCGCCGCTCTGGCCCCCGCCGAGCCTTCGGCGCAGGACCGTCAGGTGGCAGCGCAAGCCCTGGGGCAGATGGCTGAAGCCCGTGTACAGCTAGCGCAACAACAGCGCAGTGAGGCGCAAGCTAGCAGTAATGCGCGTGCCGAGCCGGGTAAAGAGGGTGACGATAAATCCGTCGAGGCGCCGAAGTCCGCAGGGCCAAGCGGGGCTAATCTTGATCTGTACACGCAACTGAGTGGTGTGCAGCAGCCAGCCCCGCTGGTCGATCTGGTGACGTAAGCGGCGCGTGGGGTGCTTGACATTAAATAGGCATAAACGTATGTTTCAAACGCTTGTTTGATTGGCTCGGTTGCCAAAGAGGCAATCGAGCGCCGGGATTGCTCCCGAAATGACCGAATACCCGGTCACCTACACATTAAGAATCCACCGCAGAGGTCAACCGCTATGCCTGATTACAAGGCCCCCTTGCGTGATATCCGTTTCGTACGCGACGAACTGCTCGGCTACGAAGCGCATTATCAGAGCCTGCCTGGCTGCCAGGACGCTACTCCGGACATGGTCGACGCCATCCTTGAGGAAGGCGCGAAGTTCTGTGAGCAAGTGCTGTCGCCCCTGAACCGTGTAGGTGACACCGAAGGTTGCACCTGGTCCGCTGAGGGCGTGAAAACCCCTACCGGTTTCAAGGCAGCCTACAAGCAGTATGTAGAAGGCGGCTGGCCGAGCCTGGCGCACGACGTAGACCACGGCGGCCAAGGCCTGCCTGAGTCCTTGGGGCTGGTTGTCAGCGAAATGGTCGGCACCTCGAACTGGTCGTGGGGCATGTACCCAGGCCTGTCGCACGGCGCGATGAACACCATCTCCGAGCACGGTACTGACGAGCAGAAACACACCTACCTGACCAAGCTGGTATCCGGCGAGTGGACCGGCACCATGTGCCTGACCGAGCCGCATTGCGGCACCGACCTGGGCATGCTGCGTACCAAGGCCGAGCCTCAGGCTGACGGTTCGTACAAAGTATCCGGCACCAAGATCTTCATCTCCGCGGGTGAGCACGACATGGCCGATAACATCGTCCACATCGTCCTGGCCCGCCTGCCCGACGCGCCGCAAGGCACCAAAGGCATCTCGCTGTTCATCGTGCCGAAGTTCTCGGTTAACGCGGACGGTTCGGTTGGCGCGCGCAACGCCGTGACCTGTGGCTCGCTCGAACACAAGATGGGCATCCACGGTAACGCGACTTGCGTGATGAACTTTGATGGCGCTACCGGTTACCTGATCGGCCCAGCCAACAAAGGCCTGAACTGCATGTTCACCTTTATGAACACGGCTCGTCTGGGTACTGCTCTGCAGGGCCTGGCGCACGCTGAAATCGGCTTCCAGGGCGGTCTTAAGTACGCCCGTGATCGTCTGCAGATGCGCTCCCTGACTGGCCCGAAAGCGCCGGAAAAAGCCGCTGACCCGATCATCGTCCACCCGGACGTGCGTCGCATGCTGCTGACCATGAAGGCTTTTGCCGAAGGCAACCGTGCGATGGTGTACTTCACCGCCAAGCAGGTTGATATCGTCAAGTACAGCCAGGACGAAGCCGAGAAGAAGCAAGCCGACGCACTGCTGGCTTTCCTCACTCCAATCGCCAAAGCATTCATGACCGAAGTCGGCTTCGAAGCAGCTAACCACGGCGTACAGATCTATGGCGGCCACGGCTTTATCGCCGAGTGGGGCATGGAGCAGAACGTTCGCGACAGCCGCATCTCCATGTTGTACGAAGGCACCACCGGTATCCAGGCACTCGACCTGCTGGGCCGTAAAGTGCTGCAGACTCAAGGCGAAGCACTGAAAGGCTTCACCAAGATCGTGCACAAGTTCTGCCAGGCCAACGAAGCCAACGAAGCCATCAAAGGTCTCGTGGAGCCGCTGGGCAAGTTGAACAAGGAGTGGGGCGACCTGACCATGAAAGTGGGCATGGCCGCGATGAAAGACCGCGAAGAAGTCGGTGCCGCTTCGGTGGACTACCTGATGTACTCCGGCTACGTCTGCCTGGCCTACTTCTGGGCTGACATGGCGCGCCTGGCGGCCGAGAAAATCGCGGCTGGCACTGAAGATGAAGCCTTCTACAAGGCCAAGCTGCAGACCGCACGTTTCTACTTCGCGCGCATCCTGCCGCGTACCCGTAGCCACGTTGAGGCCATGCTGTCCGGCGCCAACAACCTGATGGAAATGGACGAAGAGCACTTCGACCTGGGCTACTAAGCCTTAGCCTTCATCAGGCCAAAAAACCGCTGCCCTTTGGGGTGGCGGTTTTTTTATGTCCGGCATTTCTGTAGGCCGCTTAATGGTCGTGGCTGCGCGCCTAAGCCCGCCAGCTAATGACGCTGTATTCAGCATTCGCACGGTGATTGTTGCCGCTGGGCGTGGGCCTTAGCGTAGAAGGCTAATTCACGCTCTAGCTGACGGAGAAACCAGCATGCCCGAGTACAAAGCCCCCCAGCGCGACATGCAGTTTTTGATCGACGAGGTCTTCGACTTTCATGCGGGTTACGCCGCGATGGGGGCCAGCGATGCTACTCCGGACATGGTCAGCGCGATCCTGACCGAGGGGGCGAAGTTCTGTGAGCAGGTGCTGGCTCCGTTGAACCGCTCCGGCGATGAAGAAGAATGCCAGATTAACGACGGCGTGGTGACCACGCCCAAGGGCTTCAAGGAAGCCTTTGCCCAATACGTTGAAGGCGGCTGGAATGGCCTGGCCGCCGATCCAGCCTACGGCGGGCAAGGTCTGCCGCACTCGCTGGCGTTGATCATCAGCGAGATGGTCGGCGCCAGTAACCTGTCCTGGGGCATGTATCCAGGGCTGACCCATGGCGCGATGTCGGCGATCCACGCCCACGGCAGCGAAGCGCAGAAGCAAACCTATCTGAGCAAGCTCACTGAGGGGCGCTGGACCGGCACCATGTGCCTGACCGAAGCGCATTGCGGTACTGACCTGGGCCTGATCAAGACCCGCGCCGTACCGCAGGCCGACGGCAGCTACGCGGTCACGGGGAGCAAAATCTTTATCTCCGCCGGCGAGCACGACATGAGCGAGAACATCGTGCACCTGGTGCTCGCCAAATTGCCCGACGCACCGTCGGGCACCAAGGGTATCTCGCTGTTTATCGTGCCCAAGTTCCTGCCCAATGCTGACGGGCAGGCAGGGGAGCGCAATGGCGTAAGTTGCGGTTCGATCGAGCACAAGATGGGCATCAAGGCCTCCGCCACCTGCGTGATGAACTTCGACAGCGCCACTGGCTACCTGATCGGCGAGGCCAACAAGGGCCTCAACTGCATGTTCACCATGATGAATCACGCGCGCCTGGGCACTGGCATGCAAGGTTTGTGTTTGGGTGAGGCCAGCTTCCAGGGGGCCATCAAATACGCCAACGATCGCCTGCAAATGCGTGCGTTGACCGGGCCCAAGGCGCCGGATAAAGCCGCCGACCCGATCATCGTGCACCCGGATGTTCGGCGCATGCTGCTGACCATGAAGGCCTTCAACGAAGGCAACCGTGCGCTGGCCTATTTCACCGCGCAACTGATCGATCAGGCGCATCGCGCGCAAAGTGCTGAGCAGCGCGAAGAAGCGGAAAACCTGTTGGCCTTCCTCACGCCGATCTGTAAAGCCTTTATGACCGAGACCGGCCTGGAGGTGACCAACCACGGCATGCAGGTGTTCGGCGGCCATGGCTTTATTCGTGAGTGGGGCATGGAGCAGCTGGTGCGTGACTGCCGCATCGCGCCGATTTACGAAGGCACCAACGGCATCCAGGCGCTTGATCTGCTTGGGCGCAAAGTGCTGGGCAGCCAGGGCAAACTGCTGCGCGGCTTTACCAAGATCGTCCACAAATTCTGTGAGGCCCAGGCCGAGCACCCGCAGCTCAAGGGTTATGTCGCCCAGTTGGCGACGCTCAACCAGCAGTGGGGGGCGCTGACCCAGAAAATCGGCATGGCCGCCATGAAGAACCCGGACGAGGTCGGCGCGGCGTCGATGGACTACCTGATGTATTCCGGTTACGTCACCTTGGCCTACTTCTGGCTGCGCATGGCTGAAGTGGCGGAGCAGAAGCTGGCGGCCGGCACCGGCGAAGCCGCGTTCTACCAGGCCAAGCAGGCCACCTGCGAGTTCTACTTCAAGCGTCTGCTGCCGCGTACTGCCATGCACCTGGCAGGTGCCGAGGCAGGCAGCGATAGCTTGATGCGCTTGCCAGCCGAGCATTTCGCCCTCTGACCAGTGGTTAAGCGTCTACCAAGCCCGCCTTCTGGCGGGTTTTGGTTTAGAGGGCGCTAATTAATGCATGCTGACTGTTCAGTCATTACGCGACGCTATGTGTCTAAAAAGTTGTTCGGTTAGACTCTTTGCACATCTTTATACCTGCTGGTTCGTCCGAGGATTTGCCCCATGGCTGACTACAAAGCCCCCCTGCGTGATATGCGCTTCGTACTCAATGAAGTGTTTGAAGTTTCCAAGCTGTGGGCCCAGTTGCCGGCCCTGGCGGAAGTGGTGGACGAAGACACCGCCGCTGCAATTCTGGAAGAGGCTGGCAAGGTCACTGCCGGCACCATCGCCCCGCTGAATCGCAGCGGCGACGAAGAAGGTTGCTCTTGGGCCGACGGTGCGGTGAAAACCCCCGCTGGCTTCCCGGAGGCCTACCAGACCTACGCCGAAGGCGGTTGGGTGGGTGTCGGCGGTGATCCGGTATTTGGCGGCATGGGCATGCCCAAGGCAATCTCGGCGCAGGTCGAAGAAATGGTCAACTCGGCCAACCTGTCGTTTGGCCTGTACCCGATGCTGACTGCCGGCGCCTGCCTGTCGATCAACGCCCACGCCAGCGAAGAGCTGAAAGAAAAATACCTGCCGAACATGTATGCAGGTACCTGGGCGGGCTCCATGTGCCTGACCGAGCCGCATGCCGGCACCGATCTGGGCATCATTCGCACCAAGGCCGAGCCGCAGGCTGACGGCAGCTTCAAGATTTCCGGTACCAAGATCTTCATCACCGGCGGTGAGCACGACCTGACCGAGAACATCATCCACCTGGTGCTGGCCAAGCTGCCGGACGCACCGGCTGGGCCGAAAGGCATCTCGCTGTTCCTGGTGCCGAAATTCATGGTCAACGCCGACGGCTCGCTGGGCGAGCAGAACGCGCTGTCCTGCGGCTCGATCGAACACAAGATGGGCATCAAGGCCTCGGCCACCTGCGTGATGAACTTCGACGGCGCTACCGGCTGGATCGTCGACGCACCGAACAAGGGCCTCGCCGCCATGTTCACCATGATGAACTACGAGCGTCTGGGCGTCGGTATCCAGGGCCTGGCCCTGGGTGAGCGCAGCTACCAGAATGCCGTCGAGTACGCTCGCGACCGTATCCAGAGTCGCGCGCCGACCGGCCCGGTGGCCAAGGACAAAGCCGCCGATCCGATCATCGTGCATCCAGACGTGCGCCGCATGCTGCTGACCATGAAAGCGCTGAACGAAGGCGGTCGCGCCTTCTCCAGCTACGTGGCCATGCAACTCGACACTGCCAAGTTCAGCGAAGACGCCGCCACCCGCAAGCGCGCCGAAGAGTTGGTTGCCCTGCTGACGCCGGTGGCCAAGGCGTTCCTGACTGACATGGCGCTGGAAACCACCACCCATGGCCAGCAGATTTTCGGCGGCCACGGTTATATCCGCGAGTGGGGCCAGGAGCAGCTGATCCGTGACTGCCGTATCACCCAGATCTACGAAGGCACCAACGGTATTCAGGCCCTCGATCTGGTCGGGCGTAAAGTGGTCGGCAGCGGTGGTGCGTTCTACAAGCACTTCGCTGACGAGATCAAAGCCTTCACCGATTCGGCTGATGCGTCACTGGCCGAGTTCGTGAACCCGCTGAAAGAAGCCATCGCCAACCTGGAGCTGATGACCAGCGACTTGCTGGAACGCGCCAAGGCCAACCCGAATGAAGTCGGCGCCGCCTCGGTGGAGTACCTACAAGTGTTTGGTTACACCGCTTATGCCTATATGTGGGCACTGATGGCCCGCACCGCACTGGCCAAGCAGGATCAGGACGAGTTCTACGTCAGCAAGCTGGGCACCGCGCGTTTCTACTTCGCTCGCCTGCTGCCGCGTATTCACTCGCTGACGGCCTCGGTTAAAGCCGGTAGCGAGTCGTTGTATCTACTCGACGCGGCGCAGTTCTAAGCGTTTCGGCAGCACAAAAAAACCGACCTGTGCGCCGGTTTTTTGTGCCTGGGTGTACGGCTTAATTGCTGCGCCCCGAGAGGCAGCGGATCAGTTGTTGATCTGCTGCTCGACCAGTTCGGGGTTGTCGATAAAGCGATTGCGTGTGCCCTGCAGGTTGGCAATCTTGTCGTTACGCGCTATTTCGTCGGCGTCCGGTGGGTCCATCTGGTGCCACTGCTTGAACACCTGCACTTGGCCGACGATGGGCAGGCCGTACTCGACGTGCATATAGAAGATTGCCCGTGCGACGTTGCCCTTAGCGTCGTCACGTGGTTCTACCAGCTGGAAGCTGGTTTTCATGTCGCAGCCGATGTCGTCGAATTTGCTTGGCACGCTGTCGTCCAGATCGCCGAACTGCGCGTTGCCTATGGTGGGCGCGGTCAGCTGACCGACGTCCAGCAGCCCCGCTACGGCGCCCAGGTGCTCGACATCATCCTGCCGTTCTGATCGGC
>JAWWDH010000118.1:0-9228 GCA_033720015.1 Pseudomonas sp. | reverse complement strand
GCCGGCTCTGACTTACTGCCTGGGGCGTCTCGACGCTCGATCTCGGCCGCAGGTGCAGACTCAGTCAGAGACGGCTCGTCAAATTCAACAACCGGCAGCTCAAGCGCTTCGTCTTCCAGCGGTTCCTGCGCCACATCTGCGAGAACAGAAAAGTCGATCTCTTCATCTACTGTGGGCTCAGGCTCTGCCAAATCGAGTAATTCGAGCATTGGCACGACTTCGGCTTCGGCTTCGGCTTCGGCTTCGGCTTCGGCTTCGGCTTCGGCTTCGGTAACAGGCTCAGGGATCGCGGTGCTTAGCGGCAAGTGTTGCCCACCGCTCTGGCGGAAGCTGCGGATGGCTTCAAGCAACGCTTCCGGGGCGTGCATCACGGCGCGCGCCTGCAACTTCTCCAACAGTTGCGCCAGGCTGTCATGGCTTTGCTGCAACAGCTTCGCCAAACCTGGCGAGGCGCTGTAACGGCGATCTACCAGGCCTTCGTACAATGATTCGAGTTCATGGGCGAGGTCGCCAATCGGGCGAATTTCGGCCATACGCGCACCACCCTTGAGGGTGTGCAGATCACGCTGCAACGACGACAGTGCGGCTTTGTTATCCGGGTCGGCCACCCAGCGATCCAGCGCCTGGCCGGCACTTTCCAGGATATCGACCGCCTCTTCGAGGAAGATCGACACCATTTCCTCATCGAGCGACTCGTACAGCGAAGCAGTAGGCGCTTCGCTGGCGGCTTCGACAGCCGCGTCATCCTGGCTGAGCGCGTCAAGCGCAGCGGTGGCATCGGCCAACTCGACAATCTCGATACCGGATGCGCCGTCATTGGACAGCAGCGACAGGGTATTCGGGTCCAGCGCCTCCATCAGCAAGCTGCGCAGTGCGCTCACACGCTCAGGAGCAGCGCTGACCTGAAGGCCAGCGGCCACCTGATCCATCATGCCAATCAGGGCTTCGTGAGCCTGCTCGGCTTCGCTGAAGAAGCGCTCGCTAACCGCCAGTCGCCCCTCTTCAACTGCACCATAGAGGTCGAGCAAGGCTTCGCAGAGTTCGTCAATCTGCGGCAGCTCAGCCATCTCGGCGCCGCGGCCCAGGGTGGTCAACTCGTCCAGCAGGGAGTTGAGCTCCTGGCGCTCGGTCGGATGCTCGCGCCAACCGCGCAGCAGCGCTTCGGCATCCAGCAGAATATCCATGCCTTCGGCCAGGAAGATGCTGATCATCTGCGGATCGCGCTTTTCACCCTGCCCGCTCTCACGGCTGCTTTCAGCATGCTCGAGTCGCTCGCCATGCAACTTTTGCACACGCTCAAGAAACTCGGCTGCACCTGGAAGCACGCCCAGTGGCTGGCTTTCCAGCTGCTCAAGGCCGAGACGGAATAGTTTCTCGGCACTGCTCAGCAACTCCGCCTCTGCCAGATCCATGGGGATCAGGTTGGCTTTGAATTCCTTAACCAGTTTCTCTAAGGGCGAGGCAATTTCAGCTACCGGCAGAATGCCTGCCATCGAGGCGCTGCCTTTGAGGGTGTGCAAGGCCCGCTGCAGGTCATCGGTAACAGGCTGCGGCAATTCCTGGGCACAGTCAGCCAGGAAGCTGACCAGTGTATCGAGGTGCATCTCCGCTTCGTTACGGAAGATTTCCAGTAACTGCGGGTCCAGGCCTTCGTCGCTGTGACTCTCGGCGGTAGCAGTTGGCAGGCCCTTGGGTTCAGCTACCTGCTCAACCGGGGCTTCAGGTTTTGGGAGGCTTCGACCTTTGGCCAGTGCGTGGGCCGCCGCGGCCAGATGGTCGACATCGTCACGTTGTCGCTGTGCCTTATTGGCAAATTCATCGACCAGGGACGGCATCAGGGCGACCACGTCGGCGATCACCTGTTGCACCTCGGCACCGGGCTGAATGCTGCGGTCGAGCACGCGGTTGAGCAGGTTTTCAATTGACCAGCCCAACTCACCGATTACCAAGGCGCGAACCATCCGCCCACTGCCCTTGAGGGTGTGGAAGGCGCGGCGGATTTCGCTCAGGGCATCTTTGTTGTCCGTGTCAGCGCACCACTGCGGGAAATACTCCGCGATGGTTTCGAGGACTTCGCCGACCTCTTCGATAAAGACTTCCATGAGTTCTTCATCAATCGGCTCTTCATCGGCCGGTGGCGGTAGCAGGCTTGGTGGTACGTCGTGCGCAGGGGGATTGATCGCTTGCACTGGCGCGGCCATGACATCGGCCATTGACACCGCTTTCTCGGCGTCAGGCTGCGCCAACTCTTCAGTTAGCGGCGCACTCGGCAGGTCAACCTCGGGCAGCTCAAGCGCGGCCAGTTCGTCTTCATCCCAATGCGCAGGGCTGTCGCTTTCATCCAGTTCGAAGCTGCCGAGTTGCAGCTCTTCGTCGGCAAGCGGCGGTTCCTGTTGCAGGTCGGCCAGTGGTAACGGTTCGGCTTCGCTCAGGTCACTAGTGAAGTCGAAAAGCTCAGGCTCAGCCGACGGCGCTTCCGACGCGGTCGAATCCAGTTCGGCAAACTCGGTGCTCAAATCATCCGCCAAGTCCAGGCTCAGCGGCTCGTCGACCAGCGACTCCAGGCTAAGCTCGATCTCGTCCGAAGACTCCGATTCGGGCTCGGCACTCAGCACTTCCATATCGTCCAGCGGATCGGCCAATGGCGCGAAGGTCTCTGCTGGCGGCTCAATACGGTCAAGAATCGACGGCTTTTCTTTCAGCGGATAGCCCAGGCTTTCCAGGCTTTCCTCGGCCACATCGAGAATCATGTCACCCTGACTTGCATGGTCCTCAGTCAAACGCTCGAGGTAGTACTCCACGCTGGTGATGGCGTCCGCCAGGGTGTCGAGGTTCTGCCAGTTAGGTACCGCCTTGCGCGCCAGCAGTTGTTCCTGGATATAGCGATTGCAAGCGTTGAGCAGGTCGGCGGCGCGCTGCAGCGGAATCATTGCCAGACCGCCCCGCACCTGAGTCAGTAGCTCTGGCACGCGGGCCAGGTGTTCGTGATTCCACTGCGAAGCAATAAACTCGATGATTGCGTCTTTGGCCTGCTCCAGGCCATTACGCGCTTCTTTGATCACCAACTGATGAATCTGCGCCACGTCGGTGGTCGGCAGATGGCTTTCTTCGCGGCCGCCATCCTGCGCGGGCCCAACCATGCCAGCCAGGGTAGCCTCGACATACAGCAGGGCGCCGGCGACATCCATCAGTACCGCATCGCTGGGCTCGCCCTGGCCCTTCGCCAGCCCGTTGATCACATCGAGTTGGTCGATGATGACTTTGCGCGGCTGGCCAAAGCCCAAAACCGCAAGGGTGTCGGCAATCTGCTTCAGTGGCGCGGCAAGTGCGTCCAGGTCAGCAACCTGTGTGCGGTCGCTGCGTACAAATAGATCAAGGCTGTCTTTGACGCGAACCAGTTCTTCACAGAGTGCGGCAACCACCGAGCGCATGGCATCGCGATCGGGGCCAGCCAGGCGGGCACGTTCTTCGTCGACAACATCGTTATCCGGCAGTGCCTCGTCGAGACGGTACTGCTCTTTGAGGCTGCGCACCCGCGGCGACTGAGCCGTGGATTTCGCCACATAGAACAACAGGTTCTTGCTCAGTTCATCGGGCGCCGGCTGATTCAGGCCATCAGCCCCCTGCTCAAGCAGGCGCTTAAGTTCTTTATCCACCTGACGCAACAGCGTACGCACCGACGAGCCGTTGGCCACGCTGCCATTGGCTAGGCCTTCGACCACACCCGAAGCGATCTGCCAGAGCGGACCAAGGGGTGAGTCCTTACACAGATTTTCCAGTCGCGCGAAGACTCGCGCCATATAGCCCAGGTTGGTCGGCAGGTCTTGATTGCGCAGCACCCCAACCAAGGCCATCTGCAGCATCTGTCGCAGTTTACGCAACAGTCCCGGCAGCTCAGCGGTACTTAGCTGCGCGATAGACTCATTGGACAGCGCCGCTTTGCGCCCGGACATATCCGGGGCAAACAGGCTAGTTTCCGAGAGTAGTTTTTCCCCGCGCGCAGAGCGCAGATCGTTGAGCAGCGGCAACACGACCATCGGCAGGTCGCGGCGAGCAGTTTGGATACGGTCGAGGTAAACCGGCAGCTGCAGAATCGACTGCATCAGCACCTCCAGGGCTTCACCCTGATTGGTCACCCGGCCGTCGATCAGCGCACCGGCCAGCTGCTCCATTTCCTCAGCCAGCAGTGCCGCGCCGAAAAACTCGACCATCTGCAAGGTGCCCAGTACCTGGTGCACATAGGTCTGGCAGAAACGCATACGCGTAGCGTCCTGGGGGTTCTCAACGAACGCCTCCAACGCCTGACGCGCCTGCTTCAGGGTTTCCGCGATCTCGCCCTTAACCCATTCCAGGGCGACATAATCGTGCCGATCACCCATAGCCACTCCACTCATATACTTGGCTCTTCTGCCTTATCAGGCTGCTGAAAAACTACCTGCGTTGCCATTGCTGCGTTAAAAGCAGGCTCGAACTGCTCATTTACTGCTCGTAAACTCCGCGTTCTCGCCTGTTTTTGCCTTGCACTGGCCGCCTCGCTTAGGTTTTTCAACTGCCTGTTATCCCTTGCGGGTAAACGCCAGTACTCGCTCGTCGGCCACCGGGATTAACTCCGGATGCTGCCAACCTGCTACTTCGCCCACTCCCACCACCAGCAGTCCTCCGGGCACCAAGCGCTCGGCCAGGCGGTTGAGGATCTCGCGGCGACGCCAGCGACGAAAATAGATCAACAAGTTCTGACAAAAAATAACGTCCATAGCGGACATCGGCGCCTTGGCCAGCTCGAGTACATTGAGCCGAGCACAGCACACGCGCGCTGCTAGACTCGACAGCACTTTGAAACGTCCATCATCCTGGGCCAGGAAGTAGCGCTGGCACAGGTCAGCATCCAACTGCTCCAAACGGCGCGCGCCATACTGGCCATCACGCGCCTTGCTCAACGCATTCAGGCTGATGTCGGTGCCCGTTACGCCGAAATGTTCCGGGTACTCACTGTCACGTAGGACTTCTGCCGCGCTGATGGCCAGTGAATACGGCTCCTCGCCGCTGGCACAACCCACGCTCCACAGCGCCCATGGCTGTGTCACACCCTGCTGCAAGCGTTCGCGCAGATAGCCCTCAAGCACATCAAAAGACGGCCGATGACGAAAAAAACGGGTTTCTTGCACAGTCAGCCGATCCAGCAGAGTGGACCACTCCACCGCACCACGAGGGCCATCGGTTACCTGCCGGTAATACGTGGCGTAATCCAATACGCCCAGCTCGCGCATGCGCGCACTCAGATTGGTTTGCAGAAACGCCCGGCGCCGCTCATTGAGAACGACCCCAGTGCGCTCCTCAAGCAGCACCTGCCAGTCACGAAACTCCGTGGCTGTCATGTCTGCCAGAGGCTGCAAGGCCCAGACGCCTGACTGCATGTCGTGCCCCTCGCTCACGGCCATAGCCTTTGTGCGACACAATCTTCAGCCTGCCACACAGCAGCCAATTAAGCCTGTTCCCCACCCGGCAAGGTAAAGCCGGATACCGACTTACGCATCTCACTGGCCATCTTGGCCAAGTTACCAATGCTCTTCGCGGTTGCGGTGGTGCCGGACGAGGTCTGCGAGGTAATTTCCTGAATCACGTTCATCGTGTTGGAAATGTGACCCGCCGAAGATGCCTGTTGGCGAGCCGCGTTGGAGATGTTCTGAATCAAAGCCGCAAGAGTCTTGGATACCTTCTCGATCTCTTCCAGTGCGACCCCGGCGTCCTGCGCCAAACGTGCACCGCGCACCACTTCGGAGGTGGTTTGCTCCATCGAGATAACGGCCTCGTTGGTGTCGGTCTGAATCGTCTTAACCAGCGCTTCAATCTGCTTGGTTGCAGCGGAAGAACGCTCGGCGAGGCGCTGTACTTCGTCCGCTACCACGGCGAAGCCTCGGCCTGCATCACCGGCCATGGAGGCCTGGATCGCGGCGTTCAGGGCGAGGATGTTGGTCTGGTCGGCAATGTCGTTAATCAGACTAACGATGTCACCAATCTCCTGGGACGACTCACCGAGGCGTTTGATCCGCTTCGAGGTGTCCTGGATCTGCTCACGGATGTTATCCATGCCGGTGATGGTGTTGTGTACGACCTCGTTACCCTTGTTGGCGATGGCTACGGAACGTTCCGCTACCGCGGACGACTCCGAGGCGTTCGCCGATACCTGGTCAATCGACACAGCCATTTCGTTAATTGCCGCCGAAGCGCCAGCAATTTCCTGAGCCTGGTGCTCGGAAGCCTCAGCCAAGTGCATCGCCGTGGCTTGGGTTTCCTGGGCCGCACCGGCTACCTGAACGGCGGTCAGGTTAATCGTGGCTACCAGGTCGCGCAGCTGGTCAATGGAGTAGTTGATGGAGTCAGCGATGGCGCCGGTAAAGTCTTCGGTTACCGTCGCGGCTACAGTCAGGTCACCATCGGCGAGGTCGGCAATTTCGTCGAGCAGTCGCAAAATCGCCGTTTGGTTACGTTCGTTCTTCTCGGCGGTAGAGGCCAAACGACTGTTGGTTTCGCGCACCATCACCAGACCGATCAGGATAATCGAACCCAGCGCCAGGGCACCGAGCACGTAACCGATCAAGGTGTTGATGGCACGCCCGGTGGCTTGCTCATCGAAACCGACGGCCAGATTAGAGGCCTTATCCAGCAGGGTCTGGGAAACGCTGAAGATTACGTTGGCCGACTCACGCACCTGGAACAGCTCAGGCGAGGTTTCGAGAATTTCGTCCACCGAGCCGGAGACGAACTCAAACAACTCGGAAATTTCAGCGAGACGTTCCAGGGCTTCCGGATCGCTCACCTGGGCGATTTCCATGGCAGCATTGCCTTCCAGCATCGCGCTCAACACACGACCGAACAGGCTGGCATCGCGACCAAACATGTCGGCAGCCTGAACCGAGTCCTGGTCACCGGCCAGTACCTTGTTCACCGAGCCGAGAATACGTTCTGCCAGCAAGGATTGACGCTGGGCTACCGATACCTGAACCGCCGGAGCACCGCTTTCCAGCAGAATATCGACCACCTCTTCGTACTCGACCTGCAGCTGCGGAATGGTTTCCGCCAGGGTGGCGGCTACCTGATGCAGCGACAGAACCGTCTGTTCGTTAGCCAGAATGGCATCAGTATTTTGCCGCAGCGTATCCCAGTCCTGCTGCACGACAGCGATCTGTGGCTGCAGGGACTCTGGCGCAGCAGGCAGCCCGGTTTCTTCGTTACCGTCAGTCAGATACCCCCAGCGCGCCTGGAAGTCGTTACGTGCATCACGCAGCAAGCCGAACGCCTCAGGCGTACCGGCCGCAGCTTCAGTGGAGTTTTTGGCAATACGCTGGGACAGTACGCGCAGCTCACCGGCGTGGCCGATGTACTCCGTGTCATAGTTGGACTGGGTGTTGATGTAGGCGAAGTTGGCGAACAGCAACACGATCGAAACGATCAGGACGATAAACAGCCCTGCAATCAAGGTGCTACTACGCGTACCTGCTAACAAAT
The DNA here is from genome assembly GCA_033720015.1 of Pseudomonas sp. Taxonomy (GTDB): domain Bacteria; phylum Pseudomonadota; class Gammaproteobacteria; order Pseudomonadales; family Pseudomonadaceae; genus Aquipseudomonas. The sequence continues at coordinate 1,722 of JAWWDH010000118.1, read as the reverse complement.
TACCTGCATTTAGTTTTTTCATTTACTGGCCCCCGCCTGGACCGACCGCACTACGGTTCCCATGTAACGCCAAAAGGCCGGCAATGCCGACCCCACCGATAAACTGTTAATACGCCACGTCGAGAAAACCCGAGTTCTGGGCCAGCGCGTGTGGGCTGAACACCAGCCAGGGCTGTTCACGTTGAAATACTCCGTGGATAAAAGGTGTGATGGACGCCTCGAGCGGCGGTAGCTGCTCGGAAAAGGTGTCCACAGGAAAGTGCTGCATACCAAACACTTCATCGACCGTAAGGCCAGCAAAGACATCCTGGTGGTCGACCACTAGCACTCGGCGTTTTTTGCGCAGCGGCGACAACTCATTACCGAAGAAGCCGCACAGATCCATGACCGGCAGCAGGCGCCCGCGCACGTTGGCCACGCCCTTAACCCAGCTTTTCACGCCGGGCAGCAAGGTGTAACGCGGCTCATGCAGAACCTCGCCAACCTCGCCCATTGGGGCAACGAAAAAACGCTCACCCATGCGAAAACCGATACCACTCCAGGTCTGCACGACCGCTTGCTGCGAAGGCAAGCCAGCCGCCAGCGAACGACAAAGCGCGTCGATATCCAGAAGGGTTTGAAAAGGTGTTTGCGCGTCCGACATGCCAGCTGCGGCCTTATTGTTTTTTAATTGCCGACCGACTCGGGGTTAACCGGCCAATACCGCATTCAAGGTTTTAACCAGGGTTTCTTCATCAACCGGTTTGGTCAGGTAATCCTTCGCACCCTGGCGCTTACCCCAGACCTTGTCGGTTTCCTGGTCCTTGGTGGTGACGATGATCACCGGGATATGGCTGGTGTCCGCATCTTTGGTGAGCTGACGGGTCGCCTGAAAGCCGTTGAGGCCAGGCATGACGATATCCATCAGTACCGCGTCCGGCTTTTCCTGGCGCGCCAGGGCGACGCCATCGGCGCCATTCTCCGCTTTGAGTACCTGATGACCATGCTTTTCCAGCATGGCAGTCAGCTTGTACATCTCAGTCGGCGAGTCATCAACAATCAGAATTCGAGCCATGGTGTTTCCTAATACTTTAAAAAGACGCGCAGCGGTTCAGCCGGGCGTCAGGACGCTTGTTCCACCGGTACAAAGTCAGGCACATGAGCTTTGATCGCACCGAGCAACTCTTCTTTGCTGAAGGGCTTGGTCAGGTATTGATCGGAGCCGACGATGCGCCCCTTGGCCTTGTCGAACAGGCCGTCCTTGGAGGACAGCATGATCACCGGAGTGGATTTGAAAGCACTGTTGTTCTTGATCAAGGCGCAGGTTTGATAGCCATCGAGCCGCGGCATCATAATGTCGACAAAAATGATATTTGGATGGGTATCAGCGATCTTTGCCAAAGCATCGAAGCCGTCAACTGCGGTAATTACCTCGCAGCCCACCTTTTTCAGCAGGGTTTCCGCGGTGCGACGAATCGTTTTCGAGTCGTCGATCACCATCACCCTCAAGCCCTCGGAATGCTGTTCCATGTTTGCCCTACCATCGCCTCGGTGAGTCGTTATTTTTGCGTTATATCAGTGTGCCTGAGGCCCTGTCACCGACGGGCTACCCCCCCAATCGTCGGGCCTTTTTAGCACACTCTCTAGATGCAATCTATAAGCCGGGGCGGGCCAGGTTTTTCCTTGACCCCCTGACATGTCAGCGCCACCCTGACGCAATATTGACCCCAGCACACTTTAATC
>JAWWDH010000117.1:0-9252 GCA_033720015.1 Pseudomonas sp. | reverse complement strand
GACCCGCGCGCAGCTGGATTTCCAGTTCGCCCATGCCCAGGCGCGCGACGCCGTGCACCTGCCGTTTGATCACGTGGCATTAGCTGCCGGCCTGGCCAGCCAGCATCGGCAAAGCCTGCTGCTGCACAGTGCTGCCAAAGACCGTGACACCTACCTACAGCGCCCGGACCTGGGTCGGCGCCTGAGCCATGAATCCGTCGAGGTGCTGGGCCAGCACCGCGAGAACAATCCGGATGGCTACGACCTGGCCATAGTCGTCGCAGACGGCCTCTCCGCTCTGGCCGTGCACCGCAACGCCCTGCCAATGATCGAGCGCATCACCGAACAGGCCGCAGCCGAAGGCTGGAGCCTGGCCCCCGTAGCCTTGGTCAGCCAGGGCCGCGTTGCTGTCGCTGACGAAGTGGCCGAGCTGCTTGGCGCGCGCATGGTGGTAATCCTGATCGGCGAGCGACCGGGCTTGAGCTCACCGGACAGCCTCGGGCTGTACTTTACCTACGCGCCCAAGGTCGGCCTGACCGACGCCTACCGCAACTGCATCTCCAACGTGCGCGCGGAAGGCCTGAGCTACGCCATGGCCAGTCATCGCCTGCTGTACTTGATGCGTGAGGCCTGTCGCCGCCAGCTGTCCGGGGTCAACCTGAAGGATGAAGCCGAAGTGCCGGTGCTGGCTGGAACCGCAAGAAATGAAAATTTTCTGCTGGGCTAAAGCGCAAAACTGGCGACCACAACCAAACGCTTGTTTGGATTGCACTTTCCAAAAGCTTTAGGCAGCATCGGGTCGTTTGCAGGCAGCGCAGCCGTGTTGCCGAAGCCATCCACATGACTGAAGTAGAGGCTCACCATGCGCATCGTTCAAGCGACCCTGGAGCATCTGGATCAACTTGCCCCGCTGTTCGCCACTTACCGCGAGCATTTCGGTCAGCTGCTCTACCCTGAATCCTCCCGCAAGTTTCTAGAAAACCGCATCAGCCGCAATGAGTCGGTGATTTACCTGGCGATGGCCGATGATGAAGACAAGATCCTCGGGTTTTGTCAGCTTTATCCGAGCTTTTCCTCACTCTCGCTCAAGCGCGTGTGGATTCTTAACGACATCTACGTCTGCCAGGATGCACGCCGCCAGCTGGTGGCTGATCGCCTGATCCAGGCCGCCAAGCAGATGGCCAAAGAAACCAACGCCGTGCGCCTGCGCGTCGCCTCCAGCGTCGGCAACGAAGTCGCCGAGAAGCTCTACACCTCGATCGGCTTCAAAGAAGACACCGAGTTTAAGAACTTCACCCTGCCAATCACCGAAGACCTCACCGCCCCCTAAGCGCCAAACGAAGCCCGCGACACCCTGCTCGCGGGCTTTCGTGCCTTTGCATCGACTTGCCCAGCGCCGCACCTCGGGCTTATGGTGGACGCCTCCTAAAACCTGAGCGCAGCCCATGTGGTCGCTACGTGTCTGGCGTCGCCAGCGCATCCTGGCCCGTCATCCCATCAGCCACACGCAATGGGACGCCATCCTGCAACAACTGCCAATCCTCTACGGCCTGGATGCCGCCGAGCAGCAGCGCCTGCGTGAGCGTGCGGTGCTGTTCCTGCACCACAAACACCTCAGCGCCCTGCCCGGCCTTGAATTGGACGCCCACGCCCGCTTGCTGCTGGCAGTGCAGGCTGAGTTGCCGCTGCTGCATTTGGCCGACCTCAACTGGTACCAGGGCTTTCATGAGATCGTGCTCTATCCAGACGACTTCGTCAGCCCACAGCGCCACCGCGATGCCAGCGGCGTGGTGCATGAGTGGGATGCCGAACACAGCGGCGAGGCCTGGCTGCAAGGCCCGGTCATTCTGGCCTGGCCAGGGGTACTAGCCAGCGGCCAGTGGGACGGCTACAACCTGGTAATCCACGAGCTGGCGCACAAGCTGGACATGCTCAACGGCGACGCCAACGGCCTGCCACCGCTGCACAACACCATGCAGGTCGAGGAATGGGCCAAGGCCATGCAGAGCGCCTTCGACCAGTTGAACGCCGAACTGGATGCCAACCCCGAGGCCGAAACCCGCATTGACCCTTACGCCGCGGAAAACCCGGCGGAGTTCTTCGCGGTGACCAGCGAGTACTTTTTCAGCGCCCCGGACCTGCTCGCCGAGACCTACCCCCCCGTCTACGCGCAACTGGCACTGTTCTACCGCCAGGACCCGCTGAAGCGTCTGCAGCAGCTCCGCGCGTGTAATTCACCTCGTCAGAGCCAGGCCAAAAACAGCTCGCTCACGACCAATGGCTAGATAAGCCGACGTAGCAACGCTGGGGGAATACGCCTATAATCGCGCCACTTTTTTTGGCCCACCCCTCGGGAGTCGCCCCATGAGCTACAGCAAGATCCCGGCCGGTAAAGACCTGCCGAACGACATCTACGTTGCCATCGAGATTCCGGCCAACCACGCGCCGATCAAATACGAAATCGATCACGATATTGATTGTCTGATGGTTGATCGCTTTATGGCCACCCCAATGTTCTACCCGGCCAACTACGGTTTTATCCCGCACACCCTGGCTGACGACGGCGACCCCCTCGACGTGCTGGTTGTGACCCCGTACCCGGTCGCACCAGGCTCGGTCATCCGCGCCCGCCCGGTTGGCGTACTGCACATGAGCGACGAAGCTGGCGGCGACGCCAAGCTGGTTGCCGTACCGCACGACAAATTGACCGTGCTGTACAAAGACGTTCAGGAATACACCGACCTGCCGCCCCTGCTGATCGAGCAGATCAAGCACTTCTTCGAGAACTACAAGGATCTCGAAAAAGGCAAGTGGGTCAAGGTTGAAGGCTGGGGCGGCGCTGAAGAAGCCCGCGGTCTGATTCTCAAGGCGGTCGCGGCTTACCAAAAATAAGTCGTTACCACCCCCTAAAAGCCGGCCACAAGCCGGCTTTTTTATTGCCTGAAGAAACCCAGCCAAGCCTGCAAAGGCACCTCTACATACGCCCATACGCCTATGTAGAGGTGCCTAAAACCCAGCAAGCAGGTGCTGATCAGCGCTTATTCGGAAAACAACTCTTTAACCGGGAATAAGTTATCGAAGGCCGGGGCTGTTTTCATGGCTTTGGCTTGGAAGGTTTTGAGCATGTCATTGGGGCGGAACATGCCGGACTGCCAGGTGGCCATGTACTTCAAGCTGTCTTCTACGCTGTGGTCGCGGCTGTAGTTGAGCATTTCTTTACAGCCACTAACTGCCAGCGGCGAATGTTGGGCAATCTGCTGGGCGATGGCCATGACGCCTGCAAGCATGGCTTCCTGAGTCTCATACACCTCATTGACGAAACCCAACGCCTTGGCCTCAGCCGCGCTGAATTTGCGGCCGGTGTAAGCAAGTTCACGCACAACGCCTTGCGGCAGTAGCTTAGGCAAGCGCTGCAAGGTGCCTACATCCGCCGTCATACCCAGTTCGGTTTCCTTGATGGTGAAGTAGGCATCGGCGCTGCAATAGCGGCTATCTGCGGCGCAGACCATGTCCAGCGCGCCACCGATGCAACCACCTTGAATCGCTACCAGCACCGGCACGCGAATCTCTTCGAGGGAGCTCAGGGTGGCTTGCAGTTGCAGCACAGTGCGGCGCAAGTTCTCCGCCATACGGCCCGGATCCCCCCCCATAGGAACGGCTTTCGGGTTGGTGAACACGCCCAAGTCCATGCCCGCAGAGAAGTGCTTGCCAGTGGAGGAAATAACAATCGCCCGCGCCTCACCCGAGGCCTCTATCTCGCGCATGCACTGCGGCAACTCAAGCCAAAAATCGGCATTCATCGAATTGAGCGCATCAGGGCGACAAAGCTGCACGTGAGCGACGCGATCGTTCAGGCTGACGTTAAAACTTTTGTAAGACATAGAGGCACCTTAGAGGGAGGCGGAATATCGGCCAAATATTGACGCCGTCAAGATATAAGGGCCATCCTGACACTGTCAAGTTAGCCAGGAACGCGCAGTAATGAGCAGCAGCACATCGGATTACCACCACGGCAACCTGCGCCAAAGCCTGCTTGAGGCCAGCCTCAAGCTGCTGGATAACGAAGGCTTTGATGCCCTCTCGCTACGCCGCTTGGCAGAAGAAGTTGGCGTGTCGCGGCAAGCGCCATACCACCACTTCAGAGACAAACAGGCATTACTGGCGGCGATTGGTGAGGAGGGGTTTTCACGGCTCAATCAAATGCTCGCCATCGTCACCGATGATCAGACATTGAGCCTGGATGAACGCCTGTATCAAGCGGTATTGGGCTACTTGAACTTCGCCCTTGATCACACCGCGCTGTACCGCTTGATGTTCGGCCAGACTCTCTGGCGCGCCGAGCACACACATGGCGACACCGATGAATTTCAGCGTTACGCGAAAGACTGCTTTCGCCAATACGTGCAGTTATTTGACTTACTCAAAGCGGCCGGTGATTTACCGAGCAGTGAAAACACCTTGCGCCTCGCACAGCTGCTTTGGGCGGCCATGCACGGCTTGGCACACCTGGCTGCAGACGGCCTGTTTGTTAAGCGCGATGATTTGGCAGAGATCGCCCGCTATACGATTGCTCGCTTTCGCTCCTCATAAACGCCAAGGCGGCCACTGGGTAATGTTGCAGCGCCGCATTTAGCGCTAACGCTAAGGTTTATCCTGCGCACATACGGCATCGTCACGCCGATAAAACCAAGCCATTGGCAGTGGCCTTGGCTATAGTGGCTAAAACCTCGCAGGAGTTTGTTTGCATGAGCGATACAGCCAATGAGCGTCGGCGCTTCCACCGCATCGCTTTCGACGCCCCCACCGAGATTGTGCAAGGGGAGCGGCGCTGGGCAGTCGAGTTGCATGACGTTTCGCTGAAGGGCCTGTTGAGCAAGCGCCCCGACGACTGGAACGGCGACCCCAATCAGCCGTTTGAAGCCCGCATCCAACTGGCCGATGACACCCGCGTAACGATGGAAGTGGTGCTGACCCGTACCCAAGAGGACCTGCTCGGCTTTGTCTGCCGGCATATTGACCTCGACTCGATCAGTCACTTGCGCCGCCTGGTAGAGCTCAACCTCGGCGATGAGAGCTTGCTCGAACGCGAACTCGCCGCACTCGGCGAAGAGCAGTAAAGCAACAGGAGGCCTCGGCCTCCTTTTTAATACCCCACCGCTTAGCTACTCAAACAGCGCATCCAGCGCCTGCTCCAGACGCGTCACGGCAATTACCTGCAAGCCGGGCGGCGGATCTTTCGGCGCATTGCCCTTGGGTACGATAGCGCGCTTAAAGCCGTGCTTGGCCGCCTCTTTCAGACGCTCCTGACCGCTCGGTACCGGGCGAATTTCACCCGATAGGCCCACCTCACCGAAGACCAATAGATCATGCGGCAACGGCTTGTTACGCAGGCTGGAGATCACCGCGGCCATCAGCGCCAGGTCGGAGGCAGTTTCCAACACCTTGACCCCGCCGACCACGTTGAGGAACACGTCCTGGTCGTAGGTGGGAATCCCGCCATGCCGGTGCAACACGGCTAACAGCATTGCCAGGCGGTTTTGATCCAGACCCAACGTCACCCGCCGTGGATTGGCCATATGGCTAGTGTCGACCAGCGCTTGCACCTCCACCAGCATCGGCCGGGTGCCTTCCCAGGTGGCCATCACCACACTGCCAGGCACTTCCTCCTGAGCACGGGTGAGGAAGATCGCCGAGGGATTGGTGACTTCTTTCAGGCCCTTGTCGGTCATGCCGAACACGCCGAGTTCGTTGATCGCGCCAAAACGGTTCTTTACCGCACGCAGCAAACGCAGGCGGCCATCGGACTCACCCTCGAAATACAACACGGTGTCGACCATGTGCTCGAGTACACGCGGCCCGGCCAGCGCGCCTTCTTTGGTCACATGGCCGACCAGGAAGATCGCCGTGCCGCTCTGTTTGGCGAAGCGCACCAGCAGCGCCGCGCTCTCGCGCACCTGGGCAACGCCACCGGGAGCCGATTGCAGCTGCTCGGTGAAGATGGTCTGGATCGAGTCGATCACCATCACCTTGGGCTTTTCCAGACGAGCGGTGGCGATGATGCTTTCGATGCAGGTTTCGGTCATCACCTTGAGTTTGTCTTCCGGCAAGCCCAGGCGCCGGGCGCGCATGGCCACCTGCTGCTGGGATTCTTCGCCAGTGACATACAGCGCGGGAAAACGAATGGCGATGTTGCACAGGGTCTGCAGCAGGATGGTTGATTTACCGATACCCGGATCACCACCGATCAGCACCACTGAACCATCCACCAGGCCGCCACCGAGCACTCGATCCAGCTCGCCGGAAGCAGTAGAGAATCGCGGCACTTCGGCGACGCTGACCTCGGCCAGGGTTTTGATCTGCACCTGCTCACCGGCCCAGCCTGCGCGCCCGCTAGGGGTGACCGCATTGGCTTCGAGCACCGTTTCAACCAGGGTGTTCCAAGCCTCGCACTCGCCGCACTGGCCGGCCCACTTGGGAAAGGTCGCGCCGCACTCGGTGCAGCCATACATGCGCTTGGCCTTGGCCATGCCGAACTCCTATAAAAGCTAAGTCCGGATCATACGAAATAGCTGGATATATTTACAGCATCAGGTATTCAGGATGTTCTGCCACTGCAACACCACTGCCAGCATCGATAGGGCCCTGTCGATCAGGCCGGGCGCATCGCGACCTACAACCCCCGGCTCCGGGCCGCTTACTGCAAGCCCCTAGAGTTATGGCGCGCTGCGCAGAGACACGGCAAGTTCATCTTTGAGGCTGACGCGCTGCATCTTCAGTTCCTGCAGCAGTGTTTCCTCCATGGCCACACGTCCGCGTTCCACTTCATAGATGCGTTTATCGAGTTCCTCGTACAGTTCAGCCTGGCGCACGAAGTGCCCATCGCTGGACAACAAGGCCTGCAGTTGGGTCTTGAACTCAGGAAATTCGCGGTGCAGCGGATGATGTTCCAGTGGCATAACGGCATCCTCATGACGGGTCTGCGTTGAGACTAGTTCAGTCGCACCGGCCCTGCCGCACCTCACCGAGTTGAGAGCGGAAAATGGACTTCTGATAACCTAGCTATTATTCGTAAAAATCAGAGAACATTTAATGGACCCAACATCCGGATGCTCGGCTTGCCGTGACGGCCAAGGGCTTGGCTTTGCTATCAGCATGGCGTTTCAGCCCATCGTCAACCTCAGCACAGGCGCTATATTTGCCCACGAGGCTCTGGTTCGTGGGCCTGCCGGTGAGTCCGCGGGCAGCCTGCTGGGCAAACTCAACACGGAGAACCTTTACCCATTCGATCAAGCCTGCCGCATTACCGCTCTGGAATGGGCCGCCAAGCTGCAGGTGCCGGCGATGGTTTCAATCAACTTTATGCCCAACGCGGTGTACAAGCCTGAAACCTGCATCCGCGCCACACTGGAGGCAGCCAAGCGCTTTAACTTCCCACTGGAGCGCATCATTTTCGAGGTCACCGAGCAAGAGCAGGTGCTGGATATCGACCACCTCACAGGCATCCTCCGCGCGTACCGCAAGCAAGGCTTTATGACGGCGATTGATGATTTCGGCGCCGGCTATGCCGGCCTGAATCTACTGGCCGACTTCCAGCCCGACCTGATCAAACTCGACATGCAGCTGATCCGCAATATCGACCAAGACAGCGTGCGACAAATTCTGGTCGAGGCTACCTTACAGATGTGCCGAAAGCTGAATATCCGGGTGATTGCCGAAGGCATCGAAAGCCTTGGCGAACTACGCACATTGCAGGCAATGGGTGTGGAGCTATTCCAGGGCTACCTGTTGGCCAAGCCGGGTTTCCAGTCGCTCCCCGACGTGCACTTTCCGAGCTAAAATTTGGCTAGCAAACCGCCACTATAAAATCACACTCAGCCCAACCTCACCCACTAGGGAAAACAAGATGAGCATAATCAGTGAGTTCAAAGCCTTTGCAGTTAAGGGCAATGTGGTCGACATGGCCGTGGGTATCATCATCGGCGTGGCCTTCGGCAAGATCGTGTCATCCTTTGTCGGCGACGTGATCATGCCGCCCCTGGGCATGCTGATTGGCGGTATGGACTTTTCCGAGCTGGCCGTTGTGCTCAAAGCAGCCGAAGGCGATGTCGCCGCCGTGACCATCGGCTATGGCAAATTCATCCAGTCCGTGCTCGACTTCTTGATCGTCGCCTTCGCCATCTTTATGGGCGTCAAGCTGATCAACAAGCTCAAGCGCGAAGAAGAGGCCGCCCCGGCGGCTCCTGCCGCACCGAGCAAGGAACAGGAGCTGCTCAGCGAAATCCGCGACCTGCTCAAGGCGCAGCAAGCCAAGGAATAATCCTCGAGCACACAATAAAGGCACCCATGGGTGCCTTTTTGTCGATTGGCATTTGCTGACGGCAGCCCTGAGGCCGCCACTGCGCAGCGGTTAAACCGCCAAAAGCTTAAGGTAGCCCCGGCTCCGCGTGATCACCGTAGGCCGCATTTGCACGATTGGCGAGGGCGCCTGACAACGCTCACTATCCATATAACCCCGGTCCTATTACCAGTAGTTTTCCACCGCTACCTGTCCCGGCCGCCGCGTCAGGCTGAGCTGTAAGTCACGCTGTTTCAGTAGCGCGCGGGTATCCTCGATCATCTGCGGATTACCGCAGATCATCAGCCGCGAATAGGCTGGATCCAGGCTCAGTCCCGCTGCACGCTCCAGCTCGCCACTCTCCAGCAAAGTGGTGATCCGTCCGCTCAGGCAACCGGGCACCTGTTCGCGAGTCACCAACGGCAGATAAACGAAGCGCTCGGCGTATTCCTGCAGATGTTCCTGCTGCATCAAACCTTGAATCAGCGGCTGATAGGCCAGCTCGCTAGCCGTACGCGCGCTGTACACCAGCACCACCCGCTCGAAACGCTGCCACACTTCCAGCCCTTGCAGAATCGATAGAAACGGCGCTAGGCCCGTACCACTAGCGAGCAACCAGAGATCGCGGCCATCGGTAAACCGATCGAGGGTGAGAAAACCCAGCGCCTGCTTTTCCACCAGCAAGCTATCGCCGACCTGCAGGCGGCTCAGCTCGGAGGTGAACTCGCCGCCCGGCACCACGATGGAGAAAAATTCGAGGAATTCATCATGCGGGGCCGAGACCATCGAATAAGGCCGCCAGACACAGGTGCCGTCGGACTTTTGCACACCCAGGCGGGCAAATTGCCCAGCGCGAAAACGAAACCCTGCATCGCGGCTACAGCGCAGGCTAAACAGGCTGGGCGACCAGACCTGAATATCAGTCAGGGTTTGCTGGG
>JAWWDH010000116.1:0-9267 GCA_033720015.1 Pseudomonas sp. | reverse complement strand
CCTTGCTGGGCCAGGGCGATGACGTCCATGTAGCCTTCGACCACCATGATCTCGTCGAGGTCGCGGTTATGTTTGCGTGCTTCGAACAGGCCGTAGAGCTCCTGGCCTTTGTGGAATACCGGGGTTTCCGGGGAGTTCAGGTATTTTGGCTTTTCGTCACCGAGCACGCGGCCGCCAAAGGCGATGACGCGGCCACGGCTGTCGCGAATGGGGAACATGATGCGGTCGCGGAAGCGGTCGTAGCGCTTCACTTTTTCCGGATTGTCGGCGTTTTCAATCAGTAGGCCGGCGTCGATCATGGCCTTCTGCTGCAGGCTGTCGCTGGCCAGGTGCTTGAGCAGGTTGTCCCAGCCGGGTGGGGCAAAGCCCATGCCGAAATCGCGGGCGATTTCGCCTGAAAGGCCGCGGCCTTTTAGGTAGTCAATCGCGGCTTTGCGTTGCGGGTGGCCTTTCAGTGCCTGCTTGTAGAACTCGGCGGCAGCGGTCAGCAGCGGGTAAAGCGGTGAGTCGGTGGGCTGGCGCGGTTTGTTGTTGCGTCCGCCTTCCTCGCGTGGCACTTCCATGCCGGCGCGTTTGGCCAGGTCCTCGATTGCCTGGGGGAAGTCCAGTTGGTCGTGGTCCATGACAAAGCCCAGGGCGTTGCCGCCCGCGCCGCAGCCAAAGCAGTAGTAGAACTGTTTGTCCGGGCTGACGCTGAACGAAGGGGTCTTTTCTTTGTGGAAAGGGCAGCAGGCGGTGTAATTCTTGCCGGCCTTTTTCAGTTGGATGCGCGAAGCAACCACGTCGACGATGTCGGTGCGGTTGAGCAAGTCATCGATAAAAGACTGTGGGATCAGGCCGGCCATAGGCGCTCAGAATACTGTCATGCGCTGAGGCAGAACAGGTATGGGCAAAAACTAAAAGACTCCGATCGTCGCCCGAAGGTTACGCGGAGTCTAAAAGCGAAACCCGGCCGAAGCCGGGTATCAGGCGCTGCTTGTACTGATTAGTACAGGCGAACGCTGCGGCGCTGTTCGCGCTGCACTTTCTTGGCGTGACGCTTAACAGCGGCTGCTGCTTTGCGCTTACGCTCGGAAGTCGGCTTCTCGTAGAATTCACGGCTGCGAACTTCAGCCAGAACACCGGCTTTTTCACAGGAGCGCTTGAAACGACGCAGAGCTACGTCGAAGGGTTCGTTCTCTTTAACTTTGACGGCTGGCATCCAGGGCGTACCTTCTTTCATTACCGGTGAGTAACGTTACTCCTGGCAGATGGCGCTGGAGAACGTAGTTTTTAAGGGTTGCGGATGTTACCGCCTCGTCACGAGGAATGCAAAGCCTCTGATCGAAAAGCGCTGGCCGGCGTGCGGTAGCCGCCATTATCATGCGCGCCTTCGAAGTTGCACACTCTACTACAAAGGCACAGCCCATGCTGGTTCTGGGATTGGAAACCTCTTGCGATGAAACCGGTGTCGCGCTCTACGACAGTGAGCGTGGTCTGCTGGCCGATGCGCTATTCAGCCAGATTGATCTGCACCGCGTTTATGGCGGTGTGGTGCCGGAGTTGGCTTCGCGCGATCACGTCAAACGCATGCTGCCACTGATCCGCGAGGTACTCGAGGAGGCTGGCAAGCGCAATTCTGACATCGATGCGATCGCCTATACCGCGGGCCCCGGCCTGGTTGGCGCGCTGCTGGTCGGCGCTTCCTGTGCGCAGGCGTTAGCGTTCGCCTGGGGCATCCCAGCGCTCGGCGTGCATCACATGGAAGGTCACTTGCTGGCACCGATGCTGGAGGAGCAGCCACCGGCTTTTCCGTTCGTCGCTTTGTTGGTGTCAGGTGGCCATACCCAGTTGGTGCGCGTCGATGGTATCGGCCTTTATCAGTTGCTCGGTGAGTCGCTCGATGATGCGGCCGGTGAGGCGTTCGACAAGACCGCTAAGCTGATGGGGCTGCAATACCCGGGCGGGCCGGAGATTGCCAAGTTAGCGCTGAACGGCACGCCAGGGCGCTTCAAGTTTCCTCGGCCGATGACCGACAGGCCCGGGCTGGAGTTCAGCTTCAGCGGCCTGAAGACCTTTACCCTGAATACCTGGCAACAGTGCCAGGCCGCAGGCGACAACTCCGAGCAGACCCGCTGTGACATCGCTTTGGCGTTCCAGCAGGCGGTGGTCGATACCCTCACCATCAAGTGCAAACGTGCGCTTAAGCAAACCGGGTTGAATAACTTGGTGATCGCCGGCGGTGTGAGCGCCAACCAGGCGCTGCGTCAGTCGCTGGAGAAGATGCTCGCTGAGCTGAAGGGCGAAGTGTTCTACGCGCGCCCGGCATTCTGTACCGATAACGGCGCGATGATCGCCTATGCGGGTTGCCAGCGCTTGTTGGCGGGGCAACATGAGGATTTGAGTATCAAGGTGCAGGCGCGTTGGCCGATGGAGCAACTGCCGGGGCTGTAAGAGTGGTGCGGTACTCGGGTGATGAGCCGGGCTCAGCGTGCAGGTTTAAAAATGCCGCTCACGGCCGGCATAAAGATCGCGTAAATTGCTTCGGTGCCGCCAGACAATCAGCCCGGTCAGTACACAGACCGGGATAAGCGCGGCGGGTTGTTGCCAGGCTAACAGCGGTAGCGTCAGTGGTGTGGCAATCAGGGCCGCCAGTGAGCTGGTTCGGGTCAGAATGAAGGTCAGCAGCCACGCGGCAATCGCCAGCAAGGCGGCGGGCGGATACAGACCCAGTAGCATGCCGGCAGCCGTGGCGACGCCTTTGCCGCCATGGAAATTAAAGTACAACGGGTACATGTGGCCGATAACCGCGGCTAAACCGATCCAGGCTTGCTGTTGCAAGCTCAAATCGAGCAGGTTGGCGATCAACACCGGCAGCAGGCCTTTGAACAGGTCGCCGATCAGCGTCAGGATGGCCAGGCGTCTGCCGGCTAGCCTGAACATATTGGTGGCACCGGGGTTGCCTGAGCCGCTGGCGCGCGGATCGGGGCCGCCGGCCAGACGGCTGAGCAGAATGGCAAAGGACAACGAGCCGAGCAGGTAGGCGAGGGTCGCCAGCAGCCAAAACATGGTATCCATTCCGGGCAAGGGAGCCCTGATTCTAACTAGGTGCGACAGCCTTGTCGTGCCGCGGAGAGCGTACTTGGACACAGTTTTTATCGAGGGTCTGGAAGTCGACACGGTGATTGGTGCCTACGACTGGGAGCGGACCATTCGCCAATGTTTGCGTTTGGACCTGTACCTGGGCTGGGATAACCGTCCTGCGGCGGCCGGCGATGAGCTGGGCAAAGCGCTGGATTACGCCAGCGTATCGCAGCGTATTCAGGCGTTCGCCAGCGAGTCGCAATTCATCTTGGTGGAAACCTTTGCCGAGCGTCTGGTACAGGTGCTGATGAGCGAATTCCATATCCCTTGGGTACGCCTCAAGCTGACCAAGCCCGGCGCAGTGCCAGCGGCCAGTGGCGGTGTTGGCGTGGAGATTGAGCGCGGATGTCGCTAACTCGGGTTTTTTTGGGGCTAGGTAGCAATATCGAGCGCGAGGCGCACCTGTGCGCCGGCCTCGAAGCACTCGCCGACCTGTTGCGTGAAATGCGCTGCTCGCCGGTATTCGAAAGTCAGGCGGTAGGTATCAAGAGCGGGCCGTTCTTCAATCTCGTGGTGGCCGGTTACAGCGAGCTGTCGCTGGCGGATCTGGACCGGCGGCTGAAATTTATTGAAGCCGACAACGGCCGCTATGCGCCAGAACGCAAAGGCCTGCCGCTGGACATTGATGTATTGTTGTATGGCGATCTGGTCGGCAATTTCGATGGCCTGATTCTGCCGCGTGCAGAAATTCTGAAGAATGCCTTTGTGCTCTGGCCGCTTTCGCTGCTCGCGCCGGATATTCTGCATCCGGCGCAACAGCGCAGCTTTGCCGAGCTCTGGCAGACGGCACAGATTGAGCAGCAGTTGTGCCCGGTGGCGTTCAGCTGGCGTGACCAGCCGTTGACCCCGGCGGAGCTGCTCCAGGCGCATCTCGCCTGTTAGTTCGCTCCGTGCGGCATGGCTTGCGCGGCAGCGTTCGCCTTGTAGGCGCAGAGTGCATTCAGCCGCTCACGACTTAGCGCCTCACCCAGTTCCGCACCCTTGAACCCTTGCGCCAGCAGTGGCTGCACCGCCACCGCGCGGGCTGCGTGCATGGCGGCGCGCAGGTAGTCGGCTTGCGGGTAGGGGCGTTGTTCCAGGCCTAGCCGACCGCGCGCATCCATTTCGCAGGCGGCGATAAACTCTTCAAAGCGCTGCGGGCGGCGAAATACATCGAAACCTTGCAGCAGCTTGAGCAGTGTTGCGGCCTTCAGCTCTAGGGCGCGGTGGCCGTGGGTGTGGAATTCGCCGACTTGTAGGGCCAACTCTTGGCAATCCTTGGGCGCTTTGCAGCGCTGGTTGATCGCGCGGATCAGCTTCAACCCTTTGACCTCGTGGGCAATATGTCGCGGCCACTCGGCCTCGGGCGTCAGCCCCTTGCCGACATCGTGCAGCAGGCAGGCCCAGCGCACCGTCAGCGGTTGTTGGTGCTCGGCGCATTGGCGCAGCACGCTGAGGACATGCACGCCGGTGTCGATTTCCGGGTGATGGGCAGGTGGCTGCGGGATGCCAAACAGCCGATCGACCTCCGGCAGCAGTACCCGCAATGCGCCGCAGTCACGCAGCACCTGGATAAAGACGTCCGGGCGCGGCTCCATCAGCGCGCGGGATATCTCCTTCCAGCTGCGCTCGGGTGTCAGGGCGGTCAACTCACCGGACTCGCTCAGCTCACGCATCAGGCCCATGGTCTCGTCGGCCACACGGAAACCCAGAGGCGCATAGCGGGCGGCAAACCGCGCGACGCGCAGCACGCGTAAGGGATCTTCGGCAAAAGCCGGGGAAACATGCCGCAGCAGCCTGGCGTCGAGGTCGTGCTGGCCGCCATAGGGATCGATCAGCGTGCCTTGCGCGTCTTCAGCCATGGCGTTGACGGTCAGGTCGCGACGAATCAGGTCTTCTTCCAGGGTGACTTCAGGGCTGGCGAAGAAGGTAAAGCCGCCGTAGCCGTGGCCGCTCTTACGCTCGGTGCGCGCCAGGGCGTACTCCTCGCCGGTTTGCGGGTGCAGAAACACCGGGAAGTCGGCACCGACCGGGCGATAACCCAATTCGAGCATCTGTTCGGCGCTGGCCCCGACTACGACCCAGTCGATTTCACTGATGTGTCTGTGCAACAAACGATCGCGTACAGCGCCGCCCACTTTGTAAATCTGCATGCCAAATCCTCCGTTGCGCAAAGCATAACGGCTGGCTGGCATGGCTGTCTGGTTAGTGCCGTGGCCGAACGCGATTTTGCGCGCTCAAGCTCCACCGAGGCATGCCCGTTGCGGGGTTTAGGGCGGTTGGTTGCGCCGCATCAGCGCGGGCAACTGCTCAAATGGGCGGAATCATCAGGTCGAGGCGCGGATAGTCGCTGCCTTGTTCCGCGTCATGCTGGGGCGGTACGTGCTGGGTGCCGATCAACTGATCGCCCTGATACATTTCCAGGTGGATGTTGAAGCCCCAGAGGCGATGCAGGTGTTTCAGCACTTCCTCGGTCGAGCTACCCAACGGTTTGCGCTCGTGCTGCTGGTGGCGCAGGGTTAGCGAGCGGTCGCCGCGGCGGTCGATGTTCCAGATCTGCACATTGGGCTCACGGTTGCCCAGGTTGTATTGCGCTGCCAGAGTTTCGCGGATGGCCTGGTAGCCGGGCTCGTCGTGGATGGCCGGGACGTACAGTTCGTCTTTTTGATCGTCATCGAGAATGCTGAACAGCTTGAGGTCGCGGATTACTTTGGGCGACAGGTATTGCAGGATAAAACTCTCATCCTTGAAGCTGCTCATGGCGAATTTGAGGGTGCTCAACCAGTCGCTGCCGGCAATCTCCGGGAACCAGCGGCGATCTTCTTCGGTTGGTTCTTCACAGATCCGGCGGATGTCGCGGTACATCGAAAAACCCAGGGTGTAGGGGTTAATGCCGCTGTAATGGGGGCTGTCGAAGGGGGGCTGATAGACCACGCTGGTGTGCGATTGCAGGAACTCCATCATGAAGCCTTCGGTGACCAGGCCCTCGTCGTACAGGTCGTTCATCAGGGTGTAGTGCCAGAAGGTCGCCCAGCCTTCGTTCATAACTTGGGTCTGGCGTTGTGGGTAGAAGTATTGGGCGATCTTGCGCACGATACGGATGATCTCGCGCTGCCAGGGTTCCAGCAGCGGCGCGTGTTTTTCCAGAAAATAGAGGATGTTTTCCTGCGGTTCGACGGGGAAGCGCGTGTTGTCTTTATCGTCACCTTTGCTGGCGCTCTTCGGAATGGTGCGCCAGAGGTCGTTGATCTGTTTCTGCAGGTGCTCTTCACGGTCCTTCATGCGCCGCCGTTCTTCCTCGGCGGAGATCGGGTAAGGGCGTTTGTAGCGGTCGACGCCGTGGTTCATCAGGGCGTGGCAGGAGTCGAGCAAATCTTCCACCGCGTCGATGCCGTGGCGCTCTTCGCATTGCATGATGTACTGCTTGGCGAACACCAGGTAATCGATGATCGAGCTGGCATCGGTCCAGGTGCGGAACAGGTAGTTACCTTTGAAGAAGCTGTTATGGCCGTAGCAGGCGTGGGCGATCACCAGGGCTTGCATGCAGATGGTGTTTTCTTCCATCAGGTAGGCAATGCACGGGTCGGAGTTGATCACGATTTCGTAGGCCAGGCCCATCTGCCCGCGCTTGTAGCCTTTTTCAGTGCTAAGGAAGTGTTTGCCATAGGACCAATGGTGATAGCCCAGCGGCATGCCGACTGAGGCGTAGGCGTCCATCATCTGTTCGGCGGTGATCAGCTCGATCTGGTTAGGGTAAGTGTCCAGCGCATAGCGTTCGGCCAGTCGGCCGATTTCGCGGTCGTATTGGCGAATCAGTTCGAAGGTCCACTCCGAGCCCGTTGAAATCGGTTGGCGTCGTTTCTCTTGGCTGTTGCTCATGTGGTAAGCCTCCGCTGGAACAGGTCGCGGAATACTGGGTAGATATCACCGGCGGAAACCAATTGCTGCTGGGCGAAGGTGTCGGCGAATGCCTCGCTGACCTGTTCGTACTCGAACCACAGCGCCTGGTGCTCGCGTGGGGTGATCTCAACGTAGGTGAAGTACTGCACAAGCGGCATGATCTGATTGATCAAGATGTCCCGACACACCGGCGAATCGTCATTCCAGTTGTCACCATCCGAGGCCTGGGCGGCGTAGATATTCCATTCGTTGACCGGATAGCGCTCGACCATCACCTCCTGCATCAATTTCAGGGCGCTGGAGACGATGGTGCCGCCGGTCTCGCGTGAGTAGAAGAACTCTTCTTCGTCGACCTCTTTGGCGCTGGTGTGGTGGCGGATAAACACCACGTCGATCTTGTCGTAGTTGCGCTTGAGGAACAGGTACAGAAGGATAAAGAAGCGCTTGGCGATGTCCTTAGTCGACTGGGTCATCGAGCCGGAAACGTCCATCAGGCAGAACATCACCGCCTTGGAGCTGGGGCTGGGTTGTTTCACCAGCAGGTTGTACTTGAGGTCGAAGGTGTCGAGGAACGGCACCCGCTTGATCCGCGCGCGCAACTTGCTGATGTCTTCTTCAAGCGCCTGAATGTCGCCGAGATTGTCCGGTTGCTCCAGCTTGAGTCGCGCAAGCTCGGCCTCAGCATCTCTGAGCTTGTGACGGCTGCTACCGGATAGGGCAATGCGTCGGGCGTGAGCCGAACGCAGGGTGCGAACGATATTGATGCGCGAGGGGTTGCCTTCGTTGCTGATCCCGGCGCGCACGCTTTTAAAGGTGTCGCTGCCGGTCAGGTGGCGTTTGATCAGGTTGGGCAGCTCCAGGTCCTCGAACATAAAGTCGAGAAATTCTTCCTGGGTGATTTGAAAGACGAACTCATCAATGCCTTCGCCCGAATTGCTCGCCTTACCCGCGCCTTGGCCGCCACCGCCGCCTTGCGGTCGGGCAATGTGTTCTCCGGTGGTGAATTCACGGTTGCCCGGGTGTACGGTGGTCTGCCGGCCACCGCGGCCGTGGTGCAGCACCGGCTCGTCGATGTCGCGGCCGGGAATGCTGATTTGCTCGCCGTGCTCCATGTCGGTGATGGAGCGGCGGCCGACCGCCTCTTCCACGGCCTTCTTGATGTGGTCACGGTAACGCCGCAGAAAACGCTGACGGTTCACCGTGCTCTTGTTCTTGCCGTTCAGGCGTCGGTCGATCACATGGCTCATAACTGCCCTCCGTGCGCTGCAGGCATCAGGCGCGGATACGGCAGAGTGGGTGACATCCCCTCTGCACGAATCCGCGACCTGTGCGACAGGCCGTTTTATTGCGATTTACGAACCCGCAGGTACCACTCGGACAGCAGGCGCACCTGCTTGTCGGTGTAGCCGCGCTCGACCATGCGTGTGACGAAGTCGTTGTGTTTCTGTTGATCCTCCTTGCTGGCCTTGGCGTTGAAGCTGATGACCGGCAGCAGGTCCTCGGTGTTGGAGAACATCTTCTTCTCGATCACCACGCGCAGCTTTTCGTAGCTGAGCCAGGTTGGGTTCTTGCCATTATTGTTGGCGCGGGCACGCAGCACGAAGTTGACGATCTCGTTGCGGAAGTCCTTGGGGTTGCTGATGCCGGCGGGTTTCTCGATCTTCTCCAGCTCTTCGTTGAGGGCCACGCGGTTTAGGATCTCGCCGGTTTCCGGGTCGCGGTACTCCTGATCCTGAATCCAGAAGTCGGCGTACAGCACATAGCGGTCGAAGATGTTCTGGCCGTATTCGCTGTAGGACTCCAGGTAGGCCGTCTGAATTTCCTTACCGATAAACTCGATATAGCGCGGCGCCAGGTATTCCTTGATAAAGCGCAGGTAGCGTTCGCGGGTTTCCGCCGGGAACTGCTCTTGCTCGATCTGTTGCTCCAGCACATACAGCAGGTGCACCGGGTTGGCGGCGATTTCGTGGGGGTCGAAGTTGAACACCTTGGAGAGGATCTTGAAGGCGAAGCGGGTCGACAGGCCGTTCATGCCTTCATCGACGCCGGCGGTGTCGCGGTACTCCTGAATCGATTTGGCTTTGGGGTCGGTGTCTTTGAGGTTTTCGCCGTCATACACGCGCATCTTCGAGTAGACGTTGGAGTTTTCTGGCTCTTTCAGGCGGCTGAGTACGGTGAACTGCGCGAGCATCTTCAGCGTATCTGGTGCGCAGTGGGCATTGGCCAGAGAGCTGTTGAACAGCAGCTTGTCGTAGATTTTGATCT
>JAWWDH010000115.1:0-9311 GCA_033720015.1 Pseudomonas sp. | reverse complement strand
CGTTTACAGGATGTGCTGTTACTCGCCCCCTCACGTGACTACCTGGCACGCCTGCCCCACGGCAAACTTCCCGACCGCAAGGATTTCAGCCGTTATCTGGGCGATGATGCCGGTCGCGAACGCTATTGGCGCACAGCCATGAGCGAGAGCCGGCGGTTGGGCGATGAGTTTCTCGAACTGGTCGAAAGCGGCCGACTTGGCGAGCGCCTACAAGCACTTTGACAACCCGTGACAGCGATCAGGTCAATCCCCCGGACATGATCACGGCTGCCAAAAATGCAGCGCGCATATACCTGTTCCCACTGGTTGATCCGACAAGCTTGTTAGTTATCGGACAATTACGTGCATTTTTCGGCCAACATGTGACTTCTCAGTCAACTTCGTTCATCAATAGCTATGACTGGCAAGCGTGAGTCAAGCGTTTGCTCTTGTGTATTTGGGATCACCTCGGAGAAACCGACCCCATGAACGCACCGCTGCGTTTTAACGAAGCTTTGCTGATTGCCGACCGCGCCTTTCAACCTTTCCAATGCGTGGCCTGGGCCCCGCAAGATGGTTCTGGCAACCTCAGCCTGAGTGTAATCGACCGTACCAGCACCCGACTGCTCGGCCGCACTCAGCTGTCCAGCAACATCTACAGCGATCCTGTGCAGTTTGCCGACCTGCTTAAGCAGTCCCGTGAACAACTTAGTCAGCAAGGCTTCAGCTTGGAGCCGTGGAGCATGCCGGAGTAATCCGCGCCCCTCGCAAGGGCTCTATACGGCCAATCGGCCCTTTCTTAAGCAGAGCCCTTAACCTTCTTTAATGAGCACGGCATGTGCTCATAACCGCATCGAAGCATTTTGCTGCATTTGAGCGCGAGCGTTTATGCTCAGCGGGCTGAGCCTTTACCAGGAGCCTGCCATGCTGCAATTGCGCCCCAACTGTGAAAACTGTGACCGTGGCCTTCCAGCGGATTCAACCGATGCGTTGATCTGCTCATTCGAGTGCACTTTTTGCCGAGCATGTGCTCACACCCTGCAAGGCACCTGTCCGAACTGTGCAGGTGAGCTGCTGCAACGGCCGCGTCGACCGACAAGCAAATTAGTGCAATACCCAGCATCCACCCAGCGCGTCAAAAAACCTCAAGCCTAGCCTTAGCAGCGTGAGCAGCTACGCTGTGTGCACAGGAGGACTGCATGATGAACGATGAACAAGACAAACCGTTGACGCTTTGGGAGATGCTGCAAAGCGTATTAAGTGCCGCTCTCGGGGTGCAGAGCGGGAAGAACCGTAGTCGTGATTTTTCACGTGGCAAACCGAGTCACTTCATCATCCTCGGCGTGCTGTTCACTGCCGTATTTGTGCTGGCGATCTTCGGTGTGGTCAAACTAGTGCTGCACCTGGCGGGCGTCTGATTCACGGCAACAGCGGCTTGATGGGACCCCATAAGCCTTGAGCGGTGATCGGTACACCGCGCTGAACTGTCGAACGTCCAGCCTGTAGCCTGGCACCTTGCGACGCTGTTGCAAGTATTCTGCCGTTTAAACGCGCCGCAACACCTCAGCCACCCAGCCGGCATAGGTTGCTTTGCAGCCAAGACGTCACGCGTGGCAATCGCTACAATCGCCGGCTGTTTATAGCTGTTAATCGGTGCACTGTGTCGACTCTAGAACTTATCGCTTCAGCCCTTGGCGTATGGGCCGTCTGGCTAACCGTGCGGCAGAACCGCTGGTGTTGGCCACTGGGCCTAGTGATGGTGCTGATGTACGCCTGGATTTTTTATGACGGCAAACTGTACTCCAACATGTTGCTGCAGGGCGTGTATGCCGTGCTACAGGGCTACGGCTGGTGGCAATGGACACGAGGCGGCAGCAGTCATAGCGGTGTACAAGTCAGCCGGCTAAGCCAGCAAGGCATACTGGCTAGCCTCGCGATCGGCGCCGTCGCGGCACTTATTCTCGGTTACCTGATGGCTACTTTCACCGACGCTTCAGCGCCCTGGCAGGATGCGGCACTCAGCGCGTTCAGCCTGGTGGCCCAAGTATGGATGGCCCAGAAACGGGTCGAATGCTGGCCCCTGTGGATCATTCTGGACCTGATGTTTGTTGCCCTGTTTGTGCAACAGGGTCTTTACCCGACGGCGGCGCTGTATGGAGTATTCACCTTGCTGGCAGTTAATGGCTGGCTGACCTGGCGCCGCGATCGCGCCCTGGCCTGCGCATGAAGGTGCTGGTTCTGACAGGGCCGGAGTCCAGCGGCAAAAGCTGGTTGGCCGGGCAAATCCAGGCGACCTTTGGCGGGCAACTGGTGGGCGAATACGTGCGCCACTTTATCGAGCGCGAGCAGCGTGATACCTGTTACGCCGACATCACTGCCATTGCTCAAGGCCAATTAGCCTGGGAAGACCAGGCTAGAGCGGCGCGCCCCGAGCTGCTGATTCTCGACACCCACTTGCTGAGTAATCTGCTCTGGAGCCAGACGCTGTTTGGCGACTGCCCGGCCTGGATCGAGCAAGCCTTGCTCGAGCGCGACTACCACCTGCATTTGCTACTCGACCCCGTCGATGTACCTTGGGTCGACGATGGCCAACGCTGCCAGCCGGAACTGGCGCAACGGCTGGCCTTCCATCAGCAGTGTGAGCACTGGTTGCGCTTACACCAACAGCCACTGCTGAGTGTTAAGGGCGACTGGGGACAGCGTCGCGAGCAGACCCTGAGTGCCGTGGCAGACTGGCTCAGCTCAACGCAGCAGCACGCTGGCCCACGCCAATAACAGGCTCAGGCACACGATAATCGTCAGCGGGCGGCGCAGGCTGGGGTACCACTGCGGGGCCAGACCCAGCTTGACTGCTCGTAGATCAGCGGCATAAAGACCGCCGAACGCCAGCAAACATAAGGGCAAGGCCAAACTGATGGGCAGGCCGCCACTGATCGCCAACCAACCCAGCAAGGGCGGTATTACGGACAAGCCTAATTGCATCTGCGCCGACTCACTGGCAACTTCTGCGCGCATGGCCAGGCCCCAGTGGATCGCCCCCATAAAAGCCAGAATCACCGCGGCATAATCCAGCAGCGCCGCCAGCACCACCACCCGCCAGCCCTCCGGGGTGACCCAAATACCCAAAGCCCCGCTTACGAAAGGCACCAGGCCCATATAGCCCAGCAGCAACGCCAATTTTGGTGGCTGCGGCGCGTCAAATGGATGCATGCCCCTACTCCTGTCAATCAATCCTGAATAACCACACTTTAAAGCCATCTTCGGCGGAACTCGAAGGGAATCCCGCATGAGCTCAGCAATGGTTGCTTGCCATGCGCGACTGCAGTTGGCATAAAACGTACAAACAATAAGAGTCACAAGGACGTATCAATGCACATTCTCCGCCGTACGCTGTATGGGCTTCTAGGGTTGCTGGTTGCAGGGTTACTGGTCGCCCTGTATTTCATCGCCAACCCCAACCTGCCGGTCTATCAGCAGCCCGACACGCTGCACTACCTTGATCAGTGGTCGGCAGAGAAGCGCCAGACCTACTACTACACGCCCCAGGGCACCCAGGTGAAAGGCCTGCGCTATGAATGGTTCAGCGCTCTGGAGCTGCCCCTCAGCACCGACAAATTCGCCGCACCGGATTACCTCGCCCGCTTCGGCTTCCTCATCGATCCCGCCCAGCAAGCCACGCCGCTCAACCCAGGCAACTTGCCGGTGGGTTTTGCCCGGCACGCCGACGCCGAAACAGGCGAGCATTACCTGGATATCAGCTGCGCAGCGTGCCACACCGGCGAGCTGCGCTATAAAGGCCAGGCCGTACGGATTGACGGCGGCGCAGCGCTGCACTCGCTGGCGTCCACCGTTCCCACCCTGCGTGGCGGCAGCTTTGGCCAGGCGCTCGGCATGAGCATGGCGTTCACCTATTACAACCCGCTGAAATTCCGCCGTTTCGCCAAACTCGTGTTAGGTGATGAATACGACCAGCACAAGGCACAGCTTCGGCGCGACTACAAAGTGGTGCTCGACCGCCTACTGGGCACGGCCTTCAATGACTGGCACCGCGGCCTCTATCCGACCGAAGAAGGTTTTGGCCGTACCGATGCGTTCGGGCGTATTGCTAACAGCGTGCTTGGCGATGCCATCGACCCGAGCAATTACCGGGTGGCCAATGCGCCGGTAAGTTACCCACAGCTCTGGGATATATGGAAATTCGACTGGGTGCAATGGAACGGCTCAGCGATGCAGCCCATGGCCCGCAATGTCGGCGAAGCGCTGGGTGTCGGCGCCACTCTGCGTCTACTCAATACTGATGGCCACCCCGTGGCAGAAGCTGAGCGCTACAGCTCAAGCGTGCGCCTGCGCGACTTGCGCACCCTGGAAAAAACCCTCAAGCAACTGCAGCCACCTGCCTGGCCGGAAGGCGTATTCGGCAAGGTCGATTTGCCGCTGGCCAGCCATGGCCGCGCCCTGTTCACAGAAAACTGTGCTTATTGCCACGCGCCTGATCCGAAAAAAACCGATGACAGTTTTGCACCCTCACGTAAACCTGAGTGGCGTATGCGCGTGGTACCGACCTCCATCGTCGGCACCGACCCGACCACCGCGGACAATATCGCCGACCACCGCTTCGATATCAGCAAACTGGGCTGGACCAAAGCCGAACTAAGCAAACTGGATGTGCATCTGTTTGGCGCGACGGTAGACGATATCGACATGCGCAGTGTCTCCAGCGCCAAAGCCTTGGCCTATATCACCGCCTATGTGGAAAACCGCGCCTATCAGGATGCGGCTATCTCCGACCGTGAACGCTGGCGCATGGACGGTTATGGCCTACCGATTGCTGTACAGGAGAAACGTGGCTACAAAGCCCGGCCACTGGATGGAATCTGGGCCACCCCGCCGTTTTTGCATAACGGTTCGGTGCCGACCTTGTTTCAGCTGTTATCGCCCGTATCAGAACGGCAAACCCAGTTTTGGGTGGGTAACTTCGAGTTCAACCCCAAGCAGGTTGGCTACAACAGTGAGCGCTTCAGCGGCGGTTTCCTGCTGGACACCCAGGTGACTGGCAACAGTAACCGCGGCCATGAGTTCCGCGCCGGTTGCCGTCAGGGCGGAGTGGTCGGCCGAGCCCTGCAACCGGCAGAGCGCTGGGCACTGGTCGAATACCTCAAGGTACTGGGTAACCCGCTGCTGGAGCAGCAACTACAGCCGGTCAAAGCCAAAGCCTGGACGCCTGGCCCGGCGTGCCAGAACTGAACGGCGCACAGCTTGAGTGCGCCCCGAAGAACAACGCAAAGGAATTGACCCATGTTAAAACGACTTTGGCTGGGCTTCGGCCGCGTACTGGGCACGTTACTGCTGCTTGTACTGGTAATCGGCCTGGGGGGTTGGGCCATCGGAGCCGCCTATTACGACTGGAAGTTCTCCGGCCCGGTGGCCAGTGAAGAGCAAATCCCGGCCGATGAAGCAGCACTGACGCAAGGCATCATCGAAGATGCCATCCGGGTGGTTGAGCAACACCGCGACAACACCCGTGTGCTGCGCGACGCGCACGCCAAAGCACATGGCTGTGTAAAGGCTGAAGTCACCGTTAACAGCGATCTGCACAGCAGCTTGCAGCGCGGCGTCCTCAGTGAGCCGGGAAAAACCTGGCAAGCCTGGATGCGCCTGTCCAACGGTAACGCCTATCCGCAGTTCGACAGAGCCCGTGATGCGCGAGGCATGGCAATTAAACTGCTGGATGTGCCGGGAGAGAAACTCAGCCAAAGCCCGCAGCACGCCGACGAGCAAGATTTTGTGATGTTCAACCACCCGGCCTTTTTCGTGCGTGACGTGGCTGAATACCAGAGCAACTTCGCGGCCCAGGCCGATGGCAAAAAGATCATGGCTTTTTTACCCAGCTGGAAGCCGAGTACTTGGGAAATCCGCCACCTGATCATTGCCCTGCGCACACTCGCCCCAGCCCCGCAAACCCCGGTGGCGACCACCTACAACTCCATCGCCCCGTTCAAGCTAGGTGAGCACAACATCAAGTACAGGGTGATTCCTCAACCAGAAGCCTGCCCGGACTATCAACTGCCTGAACCAAACCACGCCTTACCGAACTTCCTACGCGCCGCGCTTTATCGGCAGCTGTCGCTGGACCGTGTACCGGCCTGCTTTGCCCTGCAGGTGCAACGGCAGAATCCTGAGTATTACATGCCGATCGAAGACCCCAGCGTCGAATGGAGCGAAGCCATCTCGCCCTATGAAACGGTCGCCAGGATTAAAGTCCCGGCGCAGGATTTTGATAGCCGCGAGCAGAACCTGCTCTGTGACAACCTGGCCTTCAACCCTTGGCATGCGCTGCCCGAGCATCGCCCGATTGGCGGCATAAACCGCCTGAGAAAGGCGGTCTACGAGGCTGTCAGCAGCTATCGACTGGAGCGCAACCAGCCATAAAACTGTATCCAATTCTCGCAGCACTCGGTTAACCGCGCGTGAGCTGGTAACATTCGCGCCTTGCTAAGCGTGCTGTTAGCCGCGTACACCTGAGAGAAATTCCGTGGAACTGTTCAAAGAGTTTATGTTCGAGGCCGCGCATCGCCTGCCTCACGTCCCTGAAGGTCACAAGTGCGGCCGCTTGCATGGCCACTCCTTTAAAGTGGCGGTATACATCGAAGGCGAAGTTGACCCTTATACCGGCTGGATTCGTGATTTCTCCGAGATCAAGGCGATCTTTAAGCCGCTGTATGAGCAACTCGACCACAACTACCTGAACGACATTCCTGGCCTGGAAAACCCCACCAGTGAAGTACTAGCCAAGTGGATCTGGCAGCAACTCAAACCGCTGCTGCCTGAGCTGTCGCGCATTCGCATCCATGAGACCTGCACCAGCGGCTGCGAATACCGCGGCGACTGATCGCGCTAACCCCTGGCGTTTGAACTATCGCGCCAGACAGCCACCGGCGCGTCTATCTCTGTTTGAAACACGGCAAACTTTCAGTGGCCCTGCAGTCCATGATTTATTTACAGGTGCGTTCTACTCAGAACATCTGCCTGCAATAAGCCTATTAAAAATCCATTACTTTGAACCCGGTTAGAAAACGAGATGGCCGAGCTTGCGGCCAATTAACCTGTGCTCTAGGGTGCGCCGGCGCTTTACTTGGATGAGTAAAGTTTCTTACGGATAAGCAAAAGGAATAGACACATGTTGAAGAAAATCACATTGGCTGCCGGCCTGGTTACCCTGCTCAGCGGTTGCGCCACTGGCATGTCGCCAGTCAGTGTTGGCCTGATCACCGACGTTAAAGGCCCGATCACTGCGACTACGGCTTCTGGCAACAAAAGTGGTACCGCTTGCGCCACTACCATCATTGGCCTGATCAACAAAGGCGACGCATCGATTGCTGCTGCCAAGGCCAATGGCAACATCGGCACCCTGGCTACCGCTGATTACCACACCAAAGGCTTCTACCCGTTCTTCGGCGAAACCTGCGTGAACGTAACCGGTAACTAAGTTGCTGGGCTGCCTCTGGCTCAGCTCAGGGGCAGTGCACATCAAGATCCAATAGGTTACAGACCGAAGCCAGCCAAGGCTGACAGGAACTGGGCCTCATCCATTACCCGCAGCCCTAATTCGCTGGCTTTCGCCAACTTCGAGCCGGCACCGGGCCCCGCCACCACACAGCTGGTCTTTGCGGACACCGAACCCGCCACTTTAGCCCCCAGGCTTTCCAGCTTCGCCTTGGCGATATCGCGGCTCATGACCTCCAGGCTGCCAGTCAGCACCCAGGTCTGCCCAGCCAGCGGCAAGCCTGCAATGACTTTCTTCTCGCTGTGCCAGTGCATACCGAAGGCTTGCAGTTGAGCCTCGATGGCGCGGGCACGCTCAGCATTGGCCGCATTATCGAAGAAATCGCGCACTGCTTTGGCTTGTTTCTCCGGCAGGGTTTGCCGCATATCCAGCCAATCAGCCGCCAAGATGGCTTCCAGGCTGGTGAACTTATCCGCCAGCTTCTGCGCACCACCGGGGCCTACAGACGGTATAGCCAACTTGTCGAGCATGCCCGCCAACGTAGCACTGGCGCTGAACTCGGCGCTCAGTTCGCCCTGCCCCTGGAGCGCAAGACCGCACTCATCGCTGGCCAGCAAGGCCGCAATCACCTGCTGATTATGAGTGTCGGCAAAGAAGCTGTGGATCTCATACGCCACCTCCAGACCGATATCCGGCAGGTAGGTCAGCACCTCGGGGAGAGCTTGCTGAACACGCTCCAGCGAAGCCAATGCCCGTGCCAGCACCTTGGCCGTCTCTTCACCCACATCAGGTATGCCAAGGGCGTAAATAAAGCGCGCCAGGCTGGGCTGTTTGCTGTCCGCAATGGCCTGCAGCAGCTTGTTACTGGAGACCTCGGCAAAGCCCTCCAGGTTGATGATCTGCTCGTACGTGAGCCGGTACAGGTCGGCTGGTGAGGTGATGAGCCCCTCATCAACCAGTTGCTCAATGGTCTTGTCGCCCAGGCCTTCAATATCCATAGCGCGGCGCGAGACGAAATGAATGATCGCCTGCTTGAGCTGAGCAGCACAGGCCAAACGGCCGACACAGCGGTACACCGAGCCTTCACTGAAGGTTTCCTTGCCCTTACTGCGCTTAACCAACTGGGTGCGCTCAACATGCGAACCGCAGACTGGGCAGCTTTCGGGGATCTGCACGGCCCTGGCATCCGCAGGACGCCGCTCAAGCACCACCTGCACCACCTGGGGGATCACATCACCGGCACGGCGGATAATTACCGTATCGCCAATCATCACGCCCAGGCGCGCCACTTCATCCATATTGTGCAGCGTGGCATTGGATACGGTGACACCGGCCACCTTAACGGGCCTCAAGCGCGCCACAGGAGTGACGGCGCCGGTGCGGCCAACCTGAAACTCCACATCCAGCAGTTCGGTCAGCTCTTCCAGGGCCGGAAATTTGTGGGCAATCGCCCAGCGCGGCTCACGGGCACGGAAGCCCAGTTCACGCTGATGGGCCAGGCTGTTGACCTTGAACACCACGCCATCGATTTCATAGGCCAGCGACTCACGACGCTCACCAATATCACGGTAATACGCCAGGCATTCATCGGCACCTTTGGCCAGCTTGAGCTCACGACTGATCGGCATGCCCCACTGCTTTAGCGCCTGAAGAATGCCGATATGCGTTGCCGGCAACTCACCCTGCACCTGGCCGATGCCATAACAGCAGAACTCCAGCGGACGACTGGCAGTAATTTTTGAGTCGAGTTGGCGCAGGCTGCCCGCCGCCGCATTGCGCGGATTGGCGAAGGTCTTGCCACCCTGCTCCAGTTGCCGTGCGTTAAGCG
>JAWWDH010000114.1:0-9313 GCA_033720015.1 Pseudomonas sp. | reverse complement strand
TCTACCCGACGGTTCTGTGCCCGGCCTGCTTCATTGGCATTACTGGCAATCGGCTGGTTAGGGCCCGCACCATAAGACGACAACCGCGAAGCCGGAATGCCATTGGCGCTCAGGTAAGAGGCGACACTCTGCGCACGACGGTTGGAAAGATTCTGGTTCAACTCAAGGGAGCCGGTGCTGTCGGTATGGCCGACGATATCCACACCGTTCTTGTCGAATTCCTTGAACACCGTAACCAGGGAGTTAAGGGTTGGATAAAAGCTGCTGGAGATATCTGCCGAGTTGCTGGCGAAGGTGATATTGCCCGGCATGATCAGCTTCAGGTCATCGCCATTGCGCTGTACCTGCACACCCGTGCCTTGCAGGGTCTGGCGCAGCTTGGCTTCTTGGGTGTCAA
Source organism: Pseudomonas sp. (assembly GCA_033720015.1). GTDB lineage: Bacteria > Pseudomonadota > Gammaproteobacteria > Pseudomonadales > Pseudomonadaceae > Aquipseudomonas. Next base: position 8,916 of record JAWWDH010000114.1, on the reverse strand, counting down.
CGTAATAACCGTAACCACCACCCGCCGCACCGCCGACTGCCGCACCAATCAAAGCACCCTTGCCGCGGTCCTTCTTGCTGGATGTGGCTGCGCCAATCACCGCTCCGGTAACCGCGCCCACGCCACCGTAGATGCCCGCCTTGCCCGCTTCACGCTCACCGGTGTAAGGATTGGTGGTACAGCCGGCGAGCACGCCAAGACCGAGGGTTACGACTGCAAGATTTCGCCATAGGTTCATGCGGGCTTCCTTATATTTCAATTGGATACGAGCTTTCGCTTGGGTTTTTGAAGCGAAATAGTGCAAAAAGTTCAATTGTCAGATGATAGCGCACAGCAGAAAAGACGTTGCCCCTATGCGCGGACAAACGGGTTGTCACGCATCTCATCGCCCAATCGCGTGTCGGCACCATGGCCAGTCACCACCGTGGCGTCTTCATCCAAGCAATACAAGCGTTGCTTAATCGAGCGTTCGATGGTCGCGTAGTCACCGCCCCACAGATCGGTGCGGCCAATACCACGCTTGAACAGCGTATCGCCGGCAATTAACAGCTTATCCTGCGGGAACCAGAAACTCATCGAGCCGGGGGTGTGCCCCGGTGTGTGTAGCGCCACACCGCAACCGCAGGCGAGTTCTTCATCATCAGCAAGCCAGTGATCCGGCGCGGGTACCGGTGTGTACGGCACGCCAAACATGCCGCACTGCATTTCTAGATTGTCCCAGAGGAATTGATCCTCTTTATGCAAGTGCAGGGTCGCGCCGGTCAGTTCCTTCATCTGCCCGGAGGCGAGAAAGTGATCCAGGTGTGCATGGGTATGGATGATGCTCACCACCTTGAGGCCATGGGCGTCGAGACGCGCCATGATCAAATCCGGGTTGCCACCCGGATCGACGACAATAGCCTTCTTAGTTAGCGGGTCACCAATAATCGTGCAGTTGCACTGCAACGGCCCGACAGGGACGGTTTCGCGAATCAACGCGGGTTGAGCGGCTTGCATAAAGTCTCCAGCAAATTCAATGACACAGTTATGGCACACCCCACATAGAACACTCTGTCGCAGTTAGCCCTATCAGCGGCATGCCCAAATAAACAACAAAGGGGGACGCCAATCATCCAGTCCCATTAAGGGCCTGTCGGTAATATTTGTTCGCTATCGCCACGCCATACCTTGAGCGAAGTCTCGGCTGTTGGATGCGGCGAAATCAGCGCAATAGCCCCAGGCTCTTGGCTCGCGCCACCGCTTGAGTGCGACGTTCGACGCCGAGCTTGCTGTTGATGTGCCGAGCGTGGGTTTTCACCGTGTGCAGCGAGATAAACAAGCGCTCACTAATTTCCTGATTGGAACAGCCCTGAGCGATCAGCTCCAATACCCCCATCTCGCGCGTGCTCAACGCATCGACCAATGCAGTACCGTCCTCCGGGCTGGCCGCCAGCGCAGGGCGCGGCAGATGCTGCAGCAAGGCCTCAATCAAGGGACTCGCGTCCTGCGCCAGCAACTGCTCGCGCAGCCACTCGGGTTGCCGGTTCAATACGTCATAAAAGGGCAAAAGGCCACCACCTGCGGCGAGCTGCAGAGCACTGCACAACTGTTGCCGAGCCTCACGCTCACGGCCACCGTCATACAGCATCGCCGTCAGTTGCATCTGCGCAATCGCCCCCAGCAGCTGCCCGCCGGCGTTCTGCGCCAGATGATTGAGCCCACGCAAGCGCCGCTCGGCCTGCTCTTCTTCGCCCTGCAGGCGCTCGTAAGTGGCCAGGTGCAGCTGAATATGCAACGGCAGTTGCGGGTGATACTCCGGAGCGGCTGCCGCCTGCTCGCCGCCATAGGCATCCAGCAGACGGTTCAGCCAGACGCCGGCCAACTCAGATTGCTCCTGGCGTAACCACAGTTCACATTTAACCAGGGTGATCATCGCCAGGTAGTAGATCGGCGGAATGTCCCAGATATGCATAAGCCGTTCGGCCTCAGCCAACTGCGCAAAGGCTTCCGACAGGTCGCCACTGCGGCCCGCCATGCTGGCCAGCACGCAATAACCGATCAGCACGCTGATATCACGGCAACCGCGCGCCTCGGCAATCCCACTCAACAGCTTCAGTCGTGCCTGCTGTGGCTGCAGGCGCAGGCTCAGCAGATAGCCTTCATACAAGGTCAACCGGCCACGCGCCGCGTATTGCCGCCGCGCTGGCAAACTCTCCAGACGCAGCAGGCCCAGACGCACTTCATCCAGCGCCCGCAGCACTTCGCCACGCGCTTGCAGAACCCGCGCCCGATCATAGTGGGTCAATGCCTCGAACAGTGGATTGCCGACCCGCTGGGCTAACTCCAGCGCTTCACGATTCAACCCGCGGGCGCGCCACAGGTCACCATGCACAATCGCCAGGTTAGCCAGACTGGACAGGCACATCAGCCGTTGCCCATAACGGTCCTGCGGCAGGCTGCTCAGCGCCTCACTGCAGTAGGCCCGCGCCTTGGCACTGTCACCGCGGCCGCGGGCAATCACACCACTCAGAGCCAACCACTGCGCCAGTAAACCTTCCTGCTCAGCCCGATCGTGCGCAGGCAGAAAACGCCCGAGTTGGGCGAGCAGCTCTTCGGCCGCATTCAGCTGGCAGGCCAACGCCAATGCCCAGCCGTACAACAGAATCAGGCGCGGCGTACTGGTCAGCAGGTTGTCGGGCAAATCCATCTTCCAGCGCAGCAAAGTGGCGACGTTCTGCTCGGCCAGTAGCTGCTCCTCGGAAAGGCTCTGCACCAAGTTAGCCGCCACATCCGGCTGTCCGGCACGCAGCGCCTGCTCGATGGCCTCATCCAGCAACCCTTCGGCGCTGAACCAACGACAGGCGCGTAGGTGCAAACCCGTTGAGGGCTGCGGACGGCTGCGCAGCAGGTCGGAAAACAGGTGGTGGTAGCGAAACCATTTGCCCTGTTCATCCAACGGCACCAGAAACACCTGATGTGCTTGCAGATGGCGAAGAATCGCGACGCTGTCATGGGCATCGCGCAGGGCATCACACAGCTCCGCACAGAAGCGCTCCTGGCTGGCAGTTTCATAGAGGAAAGCCTGCACCTCTGCGGGCTGCCGTTCGATCACCTCTTCCAGCAGGTAGTCATGAATCAGCCCATCACCGCCCTGAGCCAATACTGGCAACACACCAGGCTCCTGCGTTTCACTGGCGGCCAGTGACCACAAGCGCAAGCCTGCCACCCAGCCCTCACTACGCTGCAGCAGGTCCGCCAGCGCTTCAGCGGACAACACCGCGCCCTGCAAGGCGAGCAATTCAGTGCTTTCGCTGTCACTCAGCCGGAGATCCTGCTCATGCAACTCCAGCAGCTGGCGCGACAGGCGTAAACGCGACAGATGCCAATCCGGACGCTGGCGACTGGTCACCAGCATCGCTAACCCAGGCGGCAGATGATTTAGCAAAAACTGCAGACAACGATCGAGCACCGCCCCCTGGACCAAGTGGTAATCATCCAGCACCAGCAACAACGGCTGCTGTGGCTCGAGGCGCAGCGTCAACTCATCGAGCAGGCCATCGAGCCACTCTTCGAAGGCGAAAGGCTGATGCCGTTGGCGCAAACGTAGAAGTCCAAGCGCCTCCTGCCCGAGACCGGGGAAGAACTGCTGTAGCCCGCCGAGCAACCGCTCGAGAAAACGCCCAGGGTCACTGTCGCGCGAGCTCAAACCCAGCCACAGGCTTTGCCACTGCTCAGGTAAATGCTCACAAAACTCGATTGCCAGTGAGCTTTTACCAAATCCAGCAGGCGCACTGACCAACAGCAGCCGGCCCGCCAAGCCCTCCAGCAAACGCTCGCACAGACCTGGGCGCGACACATAACTGGCGGGTAACGGCGGCCGATAGAAATGCCCGCCCAATGCGTTGGGCGCGGCAACCAAGTCAGAAATGGAGGGCAGATTGGTCATCAGCGGGTTTCTTGTAGTAGTCAGGCAGAAGCACTACCAATAACCCGCAGCCTAGCGCCTTGACCCACGCATTTGAAGCCCTTGCAGCTTTCAGACGGGAAACGGCAATGATTGCTCATACATCAGCTGCATATGTATCGGCAGCGTGCAGGCATAGAGAGCTTCAGGAAGGTAGCGTCACATCGCACAGCAAAGGCCCTGAAGGTGACTACCTGGATGACCACGCATAAAAAAACCGGCCCTCTCGGACCGGTTCCTTATGCCGCTTTACTCAGGTTTAGCGAACGCCCGCCTGGCGCAGGGCCGCTGGGGTGTAATCGCTTTCCTTCGCTGGGTAGTCGAACTCGTAAGAGCTCTTCTCTTCGTTCTTCATACCCAGAGCCAGGTAACGACCAGACAACAGGTCATACAGGGTCTCTACGCTGTACCACGGCACTTGCTTGTCGTAGTAGTACTGAGAGTGGGCTTCAGCCACACGCCACAGAGTACCGCGACCGTCGTAGTGATCGATCTGCGCCGCTTGCCAGGTGTCTTCGTCGATGAAGAAGTCACGCTTGGCGTAGATGTGACGCTCGCCTGCCTTCAGGGTTGCAGTCACATGCCATACACGGTGCAGCTCGTAACGCGTCAGGTCCTGATTGATGTGGCCAGCCTTGACGATCTGGTCATATTTCAGCTTCGGCGAATCCAGACGGTAGCTGTTGTAAGGAATGTAGATTTCCTTTTTACCGTTGAGCTTCCACTCGTAACGGTCAGGAGCACCGTTGTACAAGTCGAAGTTGTCTGATGTACGCAGGCCATCGGCTGCAGTACCTGGACCGTCATAAGACACCTGTGGTGCACGACGCACACGACGCTGACCGGCGTTGTACAGCCACGCCAGACGTGGCTCTTTCACCTGGTTAAGGGTTTCGTGAACCAACAGCACGTTACCGGCCAGACGCGACGGAGCGGTTACCCGCTGCTTGAAGTAGAAAAGCACGTTACTTGGCTTGCTGGTATCAGCATCCTTCAGCGCACCACGGAAGGTGAACTCATCCTGGAAGTAAACCAGGCTGTAGGAACCATTGGCTTGCGGAGTCGCCTGCGTTACCAAGCGCTTCACGCTGCCACCACGGTAGCGAGTGATATGGTTCCAGATCGCTTCCAGGCCGTCCTTCGGAATCGGGAAAGGGATAGCCTGCTCGAAGTTCTCCAGGCCGTTACCACCCTCGACCATCTTGGTGTTGACGGCATTGTTCTTGACAGCCGCCAGGACAGCGCTTGGCATGGTCGCTGAACGATGGGTGGCGAATACCGGCATTTTGTAGCTTTCCGGATAACGCTTGAACATCGCCAGCTGGCCAGGGGTCAGCTTGTCTTTGTACTGATCCGCGTTCTGTGCAGTGATGGTGAACAGCGGCTGCTCATTCGGAAACGGATCCGCGAGAAAGCCAGCAGAATCGACAGCACCTGCGTTGGTTGGCAAGCCACCGGTCCAGGCTGGAATCGAGCCGTCAGCGTTACCGGCCATTTCCGCACCGACCGGAGTCAGCGTAGTGCCCAGTTTGGCCGCCTCACCCGGCGATACCGCTGCCATCACACCGCTGGCCAGCAGCGAGAGTGTCAGGGCACCGGTTTGCAGCAGACTTTTTGTTGTTTTCATAGTCATAGTCGTCCTCAAAATCTCGTCCGCTTACTTAGAAATTCACGCCAAAACTGAGCGCAACAAAGTCGCGGTCATCAATAGTCGAATACTTACCATCGAAGAAGTTGGTGTAAGAAAGGCTGGCGGTATAGGTGTTCTGGTACTCAGCGTCCAAACCAAGACTGACGGCCTTACGACCTTCTTCAAAGTTACCGCCTGGACCAGGTGAGTATCCATCAACGTCATGCGACCAAGCCACACTTGGCTTTAAGTTGACCCCGGCAAGTGCATCTGGATAGTCCCATATCGCACGAGCACGGTAGCCCCAAGAATCCGCTGTAGTGAAACCATCCTTATCACAGGATTTACCTAATAAGCTACCATTACTTTTCCCACCTGCAGTACTGGCATTTACCGGGCCACACATCGCACCTGCAGTGCCGAAAATTGGATCACGGCCATAGCGAATGTCATTACTGCTTTCCAAACCACCCACATGAGTCCAACCAACTTCACCAACCAGCGTCAGGCGGGAAGCCCCCATAACCTGATCAATGAAGTGGGTAAATGTGGTTTGCAACTGGGTAATCTCTTTGCGTTTATACCCATGTAGTAGTCCTTCAGAATCAGGCCCCAGTGGCGACACCGTCGCATATGGCTGCAAGGCACCACCAATAGTTAGTCCTTTTAGTCCTGCATAAAGAATGTCTGTTGAGTTTAGTTGCACAGGGGCATTAGGACGATAACTAAGTTCTCCACTCCACGCGGTACCGGTAGGCAATGTAGTGGAAAAACTCAAGCCATAGAGCTTGATATCTTCGGGATACTCAATAAAGTAGCCGCCCTGAGCAGCTAAAGCCACTGCTCCAGCTCTGCTAGCTGCAGCCCCTGCAGCAGCTGTCGATCCGCCACCACGGCGTACGGCACCAAATGTATTAGTCGCAATTGTATTAGCCGCATTCAGTCCTCTAGCACTAGGGGACATACCACTGAAAATCGGCGCACGGCTATGGTAGTTCATGAAGTAGGCCCCGAACTCAGTGTCCAGTGGCTCAAACATATAGCGGAAAGCCAACCCCCACTGACCACTATCGCGAGCATCACTATCACCGCCACGCTTAACTATAAGCCCTTCGTTTGTGCCAGTTATAGGAGATCCACCTAGAGCCTTTAATCCGGCATTAAGAGTAGCTAAGTCGGCAGCACCTGGCAAACTTAAAACATTCAAGTTTTGAGCGCAACCATCGGCAACAATATCAGCTTGAGCAAAGAACGTACCGCAATTATCAGTAACGGTCTGATCCCACTCCAGTTGATAAAATGTCTCCATTGAAAGATTTTCAGTAAGGCTTTGCGCGACATAAAACATATTGACGGGAATCAGGCCTTCTTTTATTTCTGCGCCAGGGCGACGAAACGCTGATACGTCAACAGGATTGATCGAGTTGATACCACCTTGGATAAACGTACTTTCGCCCCAACTAACTACTTGTTTACCGAGACGCACGGAACCGGGCTGACTAGCAATGTCATAGTTGTGATAAACGAAAGCATCAAGAATTTGCGCCCCGGATGCCTGGGATCCCTCTTTACGATTACTATCGCTAATATCTTTAAACTCTCGACCCTCATCCTTGAGTTCAAAGTCATACCAGTATTTACCACGAACAAATACACCAGTATCGCCGTACTTCAGCTCAAGATCATGGATGCCTTTGAATATCTTGGAGAAAGTTTCGCCACGTTTAAAGTTTAGATGCCCGTCATCAGAAGTTTGCGACAGGCCACGCCCACCGTTGTTAACACCAATCAGATCTTTGTCAGCACCTTGAACCGACCAGCTCGCGCCGACCGACAGCGAGGAGTCGAACTGACCTTCGATTTCACCAACGTTGAAAGTAACACCGAATGCAGGTGCGGCGAGGGTGGATGCGAGGCTGACGGCCAGTGGCAGTCTTGCCAGGCGCCAGGTTTGTTTTGTTTTTGTCATCGACGCTACTCCATGTGCTTTTTTGTTATGGATGGTGCGGACTATAGCCAGCGGGTACTTCTGCTTGATCCCTCGAAAGGGTGATTTTTAGCTCCCAGGCACTCTGGCTCGCTGGTTTCGGCGTGTTCACCACGACCGGCAGAGCCAAGAATGGCTTGTAACGAGCAATTAGCAAGCCAAACGCTTGTTTGACTGACCAGTCACCCAAAGTGATTTGCTTGGACGTAAATTGAACTGCACTTGCAATTACCTAACCTGCCCTCTCGATAGCTTTATCAATCCCCCCGAGAGCCTTTACTCAAGCGGCTTCGCTGGGATTAGCAAGCCACAAACCAACGGGCGAAGCTGGTGCCACGACCGTGACGAAACGCCTTAGACAGTGGACAAAAATGGGCTACCAGCAGCCTGCCACTGGACGATATCCAGGCGAATACGTTTCTTATCCAGCTTGCCAACACTGGTTTTGGGAACTTCGGTAACAATTGCTATCTGCGAGGGTATCGCCCACTTGTTAATGCTGCCCTGATCAACAAAAGGTTTGAGGTGATCCTTCAATCCTTTGGCGTCCAGGCTGTGGCCGTCACGTAACACCAGCAAGGCAAACGGCCGCTCGCCCCACTGCGGATCGACCACGCCAACCACTGCCACTTCACGCACGGCAGGGTGGCGACTGATCAGATCTTCCAGCTCCAAGGATGAAATCCACTCGCCGCCGGTCTTGATCACATCCTTGATGCGATCGCGGATGTCGATAAAGCCAAAGTCGTCGATAGTCGCCACGTCCCCCGTGTGCAACCAGCCGTGCTGCCACAGCTCTTCGCCCTTCTCCGGCTCGCGGTAATACCCCTGGGTCAGCCATGGCGCGCGCAGCACCAACTCGCCCTGCGTTTCGCCGTCGGCCGGTAACAGGCTGCCATCGGCAGACATGATGGCGGCTTCTACCAGCGGCACCGGCACGCCGGCTTTGATCCGGTAAGTGGTGCGCTCGTCCTCGCTGCCGGCCATTAGCTCATCGTTGATGTGGCCACAGGAGATCAGCGGGCAGGTTTCTGACATGCCGTAGGCGGCGGTCAGCTGGATACCCTTGGCTTTGGCAGCGTCATACAGCGAGCGGTTAAGGGCGCTGCCACCGATGATCATCTTCAGACCATTGAAGCTCTGATCTTGAGCAGAGGGCGCATTCATCACCATTTGCAAAATAGTCGGCACGCAGTGGGAGAAGGTCACCTTCTCCTCTTTCATCAAGCGGCACAGCATGTCCGGCTCATAGCGGCCGGGGTACACCTGTTTAACCCCGAGCATGGTCGCCAAATAGGGGATGCCCCAGGCATGCACGTGGAACATTGGGGTAATTGGCATGTACACATCGTTAGT
>JAWWDH010000113.1:0-9361 GCA_033720015.1 Pseudomonas sp. | reverse complement strand
ACGCGTGCCGGACACGAGCGAGATGACCACGCTGCTGCGTAAGGCCGCACAACGCATCCCCGTTGAACGGCTGTGGGTCAACCCGGACTGCGGCCTGAAAACCCGCGCCTGGCCGGAAACCGAAGCGGCTTTGGTCAATATGGTCGCTGCCGCGCGTCAGCTGCGCACTGAGCTGGCTTGAGCCGTCGGGTGTAAATGCCTAACGCTAAAACGGCTGCGCCCGCTGCTGATCGAGCAGATCGGCAGCGGGCGCAGTTTTTTTGCAGCGACTCGTTAGCGGGTGCCGAGGAAGTCGCGCTTGCCGATGGCCACGCCGTTGTGGCGCAGGATGGCGTAGGCGGTGGTGAGGTGGAAGTAGAAGTTCGGCAGTACGTGATCAAGCAGGAAGGCCTGGCCCTGGAAGTGGGTTTCCTTGTCGCGGCGCTTGAGGGTGATGGTGCGGGTTTCGCTGCCGTCGATCTGCGCGGCGTTCAGGCTCTGCAGGAAGGTCAGGGTCTTGGCGATACGCGCCTGCAATTCGGCGAAGGTGGTTTCGTCGTCGGCATGGCTCGGTGCGTCAACTTCGGCCAGCAACGCAGCGCCTGCTTTGACGCCGTCGCAGGCGATCTGCACCTGGCGGCTCAGGGGGAACATATCCGGGGCCAGGCGGGCGTTGAGGAAAACGCTCTGCTCGATTTTCTTCTCTTCGGCGTGAGCCGCAGCGATGCCGAGGATGGTCGACAGGTTGGTGAGCTGGCGAGTAAAGACCGGGATGGATGTTTGGTACATGGACATGGAAATCTCCAGAAACGCCGCAACGCATTGGTGCGGGCGTGGTTGCGTAGAAGGGTGTGCGCCGCGAACGCTGCGGTGCTTATTCTGGGCTAAGAAAGCCTCGAGTAGGTTTCGGATCTCGTGAGCTAGAGCGAGACAAGGCAAAAATGGCCGAGACACCAAGCGCAGCGTAGTAACAGCCTACGGCTGACTTGCAGGGTGAGCATCGCGAATCAAGCGGAGTTTACAACTGTAAATGAGCATTACTCGTTTCACTCGCCCTTTGGGTCGCGCTAAAGCGCGTTAGCCGCAAGCGGCTTGCCGAGTCTGTTTTTAACGCAGCAGGCCGACGCGCAGCAGATCCGAGGCTAGTTCTTAGCCGATGGTGATTGGCGGCAGCTGGGTCAGTTCGACGGTCTGCGCTTTGCGCGGGGCGAGGATCTCGGCTTCGCCATCCACCACCAGTTCATCGTTCTGGTTGAACACGCGGGTGGCTACGCGCACGCGGAACTTCGGCAGCTTTTCGAGGATTTCCAGGCGCACGGTCAGGGTGTCGCCGAGTTTGACCGGTGCGGTGAAACGCATGCTCTGGCCGATATAGATGGTGCCTGGGCCAGGCAGTTCGCAGGCCACCGCCGCGCTGATCAACGCACCGCTGAACATACCGTGGGCGATACGCTCCTTGAACATGGTGGTGGCGGCGTATTCGGCGTCCAGGTGCACCGGGTTGTGGTCGCCGGATACTTCGGCAAACAGTTGGATGTCGCGTTCGCTGACGGTCTTGCTGTAGCTGGCGGTCTGGCCAACTTCGAGAACGTCGTAGGGCGTGTTGCTGCTTTGGCTCATGGATGACTCTCTTGGTTCTGTTGGTTGGGCTGGCGCGGTTGGCTGAGGGCCTGTTGCAGCCAGTCGATGAGGTCGCTGGTCACCTCGTCGCGGTTGCTCTCGTTGAGCAGTTCGTGACGGGCATCCGGGTAGATTTTTACCTGTACATGCGCGTTGCCGGCGGCGAGCAGGGCATTGCCCAGGTCTTGTTGACGGTGGCCGTCGCTGACCGGGTCACAGGCCCCGCCAATCACCAGCAGCGGCAGGTGGTTGTCGATCTGCGCGAGGCTGTGCAGTGGGGTGATCTGTTGCAGGCCGCCGAGCAAGTCGATCCACAGCTGATTGCTGCAGCGAAAACCACACAATGGGTCGTCGACGTATTTGTCGACTTCCAGCGGATCTCGGCTCAGCCAGTCGAAGCTGCTGCGGTTGGGCTTGAAAGCCTTGTTGAACGAACCAAACGAGACGAACTCAAGCAGCGCGCTGTAACCCTGCGGGCCTTGCCGCCAGCGCTCGAATCGCGCCAGCCACTGGCCGGCGCGGTACAGCGCCACGGGCTGGTAGTTGGAGCCGGAGAGTATCGCGCCCTGCAGACTGCAACTGTGCTGCATCAGGTAAGCCTGGCTGATGTAGCTGCCCATGCTGTGGCCGAGGAGGAAAATTGGCGTCTGCGGGTGGCTCTGGCGCATGTGGTGGTTGAGGTTGGCCAGGTCGTTGACCACCTGGCTCCAGCCATTGCTGTCGGCATAGTGGCCGAGCAGGCCATGTTCGGCGGTTTTGCCATGCCCGCGCTGGTCATGCGCGTAGACCTCGAAGCCTTGCGCCACCAGCGCTTCAGCCAGGCGAGCATAGCGCCCGCTGTGCTCGGCCATGCCATGGGCGATCATCAGCAGCGCCTTGGGCGGTTGCTCGCTGTGCCAGCGGTTTACGTAGAGGGGCGCGGCATCAGTGCAGTTGAGCCAGAACGCTTGGTGGAGCATGGCGAATCCCTTAAGCCTGCAGAATCCGGGCATTGTGCACCCCGCGCGGCATGGCGCAAAGCCTGTGCTGGGTTCAGCGGTTGTGTTCGCGCAGAATCCGCATGTATTCGCCGCTGCTATGCAGGTCGCGCAGACCCTGCTCAAACACCTTGCTCCAGTCTGGCTCGCCAGGCGTTGGCGGGACAAAGCCGACGAACAGGGGCACCCGCTCGAGTACGTTGCCGTGCCAGCGCAGTTTGCCGCGCAGCTGTTCATCGTTGTTGATCAGGTGATTACCGACTATGTGTTCGAGCAGCACCATGTCGAAGCGTCGGGCATTGAGTTTGCGCAGGTTGCTGATGTCACTCACGGCTTCTTCGAGGGTCAGGCCGGCATCGAGAATGTGCTGCGGGTAGCCGTAACCGCGCACGGTGCCCAGGGTTCGCCCGTGCAGCTCCTTTAGCTCGGTGAACTGCAAGGGGGAGTCATTACGTATAAATATGCCCAGCTCGCTGTAAAACAACGGACGCGAGGCGCGGAGTCCTTCTTCTTTAATCTCTTGCGGCCACAGGCCCAGCGCACCTTGGTAGCTGCGGTTGTGCAAGGCCAAACGTACCCGCGCCCAGGGCAGGAAGTCGATCTGCACCGAATGACCGCGCACGGCAAAGGCACGACGGGTCAGGGCGATGATGCTGCCGCCATTGGGCAAGTATTGAGAGCTGTACGGTGGGTATTCCAGCGTGGCCATGCGCACGGGTGACCCAGCGTGGGCCGGCTGCACGAGCAGAGTCAGTAAGGCCAGCGTTAGCAGAATAAAAGGCATGGCGAACCGTAATGGTTTATGAGCAGAGCGGTTATACGTGGCAGCTCAGGATAGTTCCACAAGGAGCGGCAAGATTCAGTGCGTCAATGACGCTGCCAGGCTATTTGCCTGCCTGGCGTTAGCTGTTACTTTTCAGCCAACTCCGCAGCGCGGATAGGATCATTTCAGGGCAAGAGGATAAAAATAATGCAGCCTGATTTCTGGAGCGACAAACGCCCGGCCGGTGTACCCAATGACATTGACATGGGGGCTTATAAGTCGGTTATCGAGGTGTTCGAGCGCTCCTGTAAGAAATTCGCCGACCGCCCTGCTTTCAGCAACATGGGCGTAACGTTGACCTATGCCGAGCTGGATCGACTTTCGGCGGCGTTTGCCGCCTACCTGCAAAAGCACACGGACTTGCAGCCGGGCGAGCGTATCGCGGTGCAGATGCCCAACGTGCTGCAGTACCCGATTGCCGTGTTCGGTGCGATGCGGGCGGGGCTGATTGTAGTCAACACCAACCCGCTGTACACCGCCCGCGAGATGCGCCACCAGTTTAAAGATGCCGGGGTGCGCGCCCTGGTGTATTTGAATATGTTCGGCAAGCTGGTGCAGGACGTGCTGCCGGATACCGAGATCGACTACCTGATCGAAGCCAAAATGGGTGACCTGCTGCCGAGCCTGAAGGGCTGGCTGGTCAACACCGTGGTGAAGAAGGTCAAGAAGATGATCCCGGCTTACCACCTGCCGCAGGCCGTGGGCTTCAAGGATGCACTCAAACAGGGCCAGGGGCATGCGCTGAAGCCGGTCAAGGTTGGCCAGGAAGACGTTGCCGTGCTGCAGTACACCGGTGGCACTACGGGCGTGGCCAAGGGTGCGATGCTCACCCACGGTAACCTGGTGGCCAACATGCTGCAGGTCGATGCCTGCCTGTCACAGCTGGGCGACGATGGCACCCAGCTAATGAAGCAGGGCCAGGAAATCATGATCGCGCCGCTGCCGCTCTACCATATCTATGCCTTCACCGCGAATTGCATGTGCATGATGGTCAACGGCAATCACAACGTGTTGATCACCAATCCACGTGACATCCCGGGCTTCATCAAGGAGCTGGGCAAGTGGCAGTTCTCTGCGCTGCTGGGTCTCAATACCCTGTTCGTGGCATTGATGGATCACCCTGAGTTCAAGAACCTCGATTTCTCCCATTTCAAACTGACCAACTCCGGTGGCACTGCATTGGTTAAAGCCACTGCCGAGCGTTGGCAGGCAATAACCGGCTGCCCGGTGACTGAAGGCTATGGCCTGACTGAAACCTCTCCGGTGGCCAGCACCAATGCTTACGGTAACAAGGTGCGCCTGGGCACTGTCGGCGTTCCGGTGCCGGGTACCGCGTTCAAGGTGATCGATGATGACGGCGTTGAGCAGCCGCTGGGTGAGCGCGGCGAGCTGTGTATCAAAGGCCCGCAGGTGATGAAGGGCTACTGGAACCGCGCAGAGGCCACCGCCGAGGTGCTGGATGCCGAGGGTTGGTTCAAGACCGGTGACGTGGCGGTGATCGACCCGGACGGCTTCGTGCGTATTGTTGACCGCAAGAAGGACATGATCATCGTCTCGGGTTTCAACGTTTACCCCAACGAAATCGAAGACGTGGTGATGGCTCACCCGCAAGTGGTCAGCTGCGCGGCCATTGGTGTGCCGGACGAGAAGTCTGGTGAGGCGGTCAAGCTGTTCGTAGTGCCCCGCGATAGCAGCCTGAGTACTGAGGCGCTGAAGGCTTACTGCAAGGAAAATTTCACCGGTTACAAGGTGCCCAAGCAGATCGTCTTCCGTGACTCGTTGCCGATGACCCCAGTGGGCAAAATCCTCCGTCGCGAGTTGCGCGATATCGCCTGATAATCGCTGCCTGGCTGCCGCCTGTGCAGCGATCGCCAGCCGTGACGGGCTGGCGATAAAACGGCAAAACCCTGCTGTAAAGCCTATAGCCCGCCTGTTCTGGCAATATTGCCAAAGTGACCAATAAGTGAATTTCGGTCACTTTGGTGACTGCTGCGGCACTTATTGGTGCTAGTCGCTGTTTGGCAAAGCTGCTACTCTCGGCCGGCTTTTGGGGATCCGCCAGCTAGGGCGATCACCCTTGTGGGCGCGTCGCTGCGCGATGTCAAAAATTGCTCCCGGCAATTTTTCGCCGTTCAAATCGTTAGAAAACACGCGAATCTACAATAAACAGCCGTCTATGCGCGGTGAAGATCAAGCTGTTGCTGAGGAGTGGGCTTCCATGACCGAAAACTTTTGGAAGGATAAGTATCCCGTTGGGATTGCTGCCGAAATCAATCCTGACCAGTACCCGAATATCCAGGCGGTACTGAAAGAGTCCTGCCAGCGTTTCGCCGACAAGCCAGCTTTCAGCAATATGGGTAAAACCATTACCTACGGCGAGCTGTACGAGTTGTCGGGCGTGTTTGCCGCCTACTTGCAACACAACACCGACCTGCAGCCCGGCGACCGTATCGCCGTGCAACTGCCCAACGTGCTGCAGTACCCGGTTGTGGTCTTCGGCGCACTGCGCGCCGGTCTGGTGGTGGTTAACACCAACCCGCTGTACACCGCACGTGAGTTGGAGCATCAGTTCAACGACTCCGGTGCCAAGGCGCTGGTCAGCCTGGCCAACATGGCCCATCTGGTTGAGCAGGTACTGCCGAAAACCGGGATCAAGACGGTCATCATTACTGAAGTTGGCGACATGTTGTCGCCGCTCAAGCGTCTGCTGGTTAACACTGTGGTCAAGCATGTGAAAAAGATGGTGCCGGCCTACAACCTGCCGCGTGCGATCAAGTTCACCGCTGCCATGGCCAAAGGCCGTGGACAGGTCGCTAAAGACGCCGCGCCGGCTAATGGCGAGATCGCTGTGCTGCAATACACCGGCGGTACCACGGGCGTGGCCAAGGGCGCGATGCTGACCCACCGCAACCTGATCGCCAACATGCTGCAGGTCAAAGCGCTGATGGGCGCGGAAATGAGCGAAGGTAGCGAAGTGCTGATCGCGCCATTGCCGCTGTACCACATCTACGCGTTCACCTTCCATTGCATGGCCATGATGCTGATTGGTGGGCACAACGTGCTGATCACCAACCCGCGTGATCTGCCGGCGATGACCAAAGACCTGGCCAAGTACAAGTTCACCGGTTTTGTCGG
Organism: Pseudomonas sp.; assembly: GCA_033720015.1. Lineage (GTDB taxonomy): Bacteria > Pseudomonadota > Gammaproteobacteria > Pseudomonadales > Pseudomonadaceae > Aquipseudomonas. The sequence continues at coordinate 2,827 of JAWWDH010000113.1, read as the reverse complement.
CCTGAATACCCTGTTCGTGGCCCTGTGCAACAACGAGGACTTCCGCAAGCTGGACTTCTCCACCCTGAAGGCCACCTTCTCCGGCGGTATGGCGCTGCAACTGGCCACTGCCGAGCGCTGGAAACAGGTCACCGGTTGTTCGATCTGCGAAGGCTTCGGCATGACCGAAACCAGCCCGGTGGCATCGGTTAACCCGTTTAGCAATATCCAGATCGGCACCATCGGCATCCCGGTGCCGTCGACCATCTGCAAGGTCATCGACGATGAAGGCGTTGAGCAGCCACTGGGTTCGATTGGCGAGTTGTGCGTCAAAGGCCCGCAGGTGATGAAGGGCTACTGGCAGCGCCAGGAAGCCACCGACGAAGTCCTTGATGCCGACGGTTGGCTGAAGACCGGTGATATCGCGGTGATTCAGGAAGACGGTTATATGCGCATCGTCGACCGCAAGAAGGACATGATTCTGGTGTCCGGCTTCAACGTCTACCCGAACGAGCTGGAAGATGTGCTGGCCACGCTGCCAGGCGTGCTGCAGTGTGCCGCGATTGGCGTGCCGGATGAGAAGTCGGGCGAAGCGATCAAGATGTTCGTGGTGGTCAAACCGGGTGAAACCCTGACCAAAGAGCAGGTCATGGAGCACATGCGCGCCAATGTCACCGGTTACAAGGTGCCCAAGGCCGTCGAGTTCCGCGACGTACTGCCGACCACCAACGTCGGCAAGATCCTGCGCCGCGAGCTGCGTGATGAAGAGTTGAAAAAAGCGCACTAACGACCCACCGTGCGCAAGCAAAAGACCCCGCCAGCCGGGGTCTTTTTATTTGCCCAGGGAAACGCGCTCAAGTATTCCCGCCGGCGGTCGTCATATAGCTGTGAACTAATAATCCATACGGTAAATCGACGAGCCACCATCTCGGTTCGTCCTTCCAGAGGTAGCTGGTGATGCTTTCAAGGTTGCGCTTACGTCCTAAACTGTTGCTGCTTGCGCTAGGGCCTATTTTTCTATTAGCGATTCTGCTCAGTGCGGTGGCCGTGCATCAATTGCAGAGCCTTGCCGACCAGCAGGAAATCAAAACCCGCGAAAGTCTGATCAAGGATCGCCAGGCCGAGCTCAAGAAATATATCGACCTGGCCAAGAATATGCTGGCACCGTTGTATCAGGCCTCGGCGGACGGCGATATGACGGCGCGTGCTGAGGCCGTGAAGGTTCTTGAGCGTTTGTCTTACGGCGACGATGGCTACTTCTGGGGTTACGACGAGCAGATACGCCGCGTACTGCAAGGCAACACCGGGCAGCGGATCGGCGAAAACTTCAGTGATTTCCGCGACCCCAATGGCGTCTATGCCATTCGCGAACTGGTGCGTGCCGGCATCGATGGTAGCCATTACGTCAACTACAGCTTCGTGCTGGGTGGCAGCACTGAGTTGGTGCCAAAGGTGGGTTACGCTGAGCACTTACCGAAGTGGAATCTGGTCTTCGGCACGTCGCTGAATCTCGATGGTGTCGAACGTGATGTGCAACTGGCCCGCGCTGAATTCCAGAAAAGCATCGACCGCTTGCTGTTGATCATGATCGGCTCGGCCCTGGGCTTATTGGTGCTGATTGCTGTCCTCGCCACGGGGCTCAGCCATTCCTTGCTGCGCCCGCTACTGCTGATCAAGCACAACCTCGATGACATGGCCGCCGGCGAAGGTGACTTGACGCATCGCCTGCCGATTACCAGCCAGGATGAAATGGGTGAGCTTGCCGGCTCCTTCAACCGCTTCGTGGAGAAAATTCACGGTCTGGTGCAGCAGGTCGCCGGTACTACAACGCAGCTAAGTGGCTTGGTCGGCGCGGTAGCCAGTCAGGCACAGCGTTCGGAGCAGGCGATGGAAAGTCAGCGGCATGAAACCGACCAGGTCGCCACGGCGATTAACGAAATGTCTGCGGCAGCTCATGAAGTGGCGATGAGCGCTCAGCGCGCAGCTGAAGCCGCGCAGGAAACCGATCAACAAGGTCAGGCCGCCAAGCGCGTGGTGGAGTTGAATATCGAGCAGATTCATGAGCTGGGCGGTGAAATGCACAGTAGCGGTGAGTCACTGGAAAGCCTGCAAAAAGATGTACAGGGTATCGTCAGCGTACTCGATGTGATTCGTTCCATCGCTGAGCAAACTAACCTACTGGCGCTTAATGCGGCTATCGAAGCAGCGCGGGCTGGGGAAGCTGGGCGTGGGTTCGCTGTGGTTGCTGACGAAGTGCGGGCGCTGGCGAGCCGCACACAGCAAAGCACTGGTGAGATTCAGGGCATGATTGACCGCCTGCAGAGTGCCACTGCACGAACTGTAGCAAGCATGCAGCGCGCCGGTGAGAAGGGCGAAAGTACCCGCGAACAGGCCAACCAGGCCGGTACTGCGTTGGACACCATCGCCAGTCTGATTGGCACGATCAACTCGATGAACGCACAGATCGCCAGTGCTGCCGAAGAGCAGACTGCCGTGGCTGAGGAGATCAACCGCAGCGTGCATCAGATTGCGGGCGCGGTTGATGGTGTTGCCAGTGATGCCGCCGAGGGCGCCCAGACCTCCCGTGAGCTCAACGGGCTGGCCTTGCGCTTGCAGGAATTGGTCGGGCAGTTCCGCATCTAAACGCCCGCCCAGAAACGACGGTGCTTAGCAGACCCTGATCCATCAACTACGTGGCGAGCCGCAATGGCTGCCACGTAGTCGGGGCCTCGTCCCGTACCCGCCAGCACTTGCGCCGAGCAACTGGCGGCCTGTGCGAGGGGTTTGGCTTCTGGAAAGAGGCCGCGCAGGCGGACTGCAAGCTGCCGTTATCGACGTGACTGGTGGT
>JAWWDH010000112.1:0-9377 GCA_033720015.1 Pseudomonas sp. | reverse complement strand
AGTGGTGGGTGATGACGGGATCGAACCGCCGACCCGCTGCTTGTAAGGCAGCTGCTCTCCCAGCTGAGCTAATCACCCTTAGCCTTGCGAGGTGGCGAAATTTACGCAAGGGCCGAACCTAAGTCAATACCCTGCTTCAAGTTTTTATAAAAAAGCGGGAAAAACACGGCCTTTCCCCGACACGCCAAATAACGCCTGCATCAATATGCGCTGACCGACCCGCTACTGTGTAACACGCAGGCTTAGCCGAGCGGCAACCTTGTTGTCCTCAGCGCGATCCAGCCCAGCTTCGGCGATTTGCACGCCCTGCTCTTGCAGCTCACTGAACCAACCCAGTAATTGAGCAAATGCCGCGGGTTGCAGGTTGAGCTGTAAAGCACCGTCTCCGGCGTTGTCCAACCGCTCGATCGTCAGCCCATGAGTCGCCGCCGTGGCGGTGACCGTACCCTGCAGCCGGGCCGGATCAAGAGCCTGCTGCGCACGGTTGGTCAGGTTACGTGCCACAGGAGCCTGACTATGCAGATAGGCATTTAACGCGCGCTGCGTTTCGAACGCGCTACGCGCACTGACCAAGCGCTGCTGGGCGGGCTGCCAAAGCGTCAGGTACAACAGCACCAACAACAAAAACAAGCCCAGACTGGCGAGAGAAAACTGCTCGCGCGGGGCTAAAGCACGCCAACGCTGCAGCAACTGCGAGTTATCCAGTTGCGCGGTATAGCCTTTGCCTTGCTCAAGCATGTTCATCCTCCTATCACCACACGCGCACTGACGCTTGCACCTTCCCGACTTGCCGATCCCAACTGCACGACCAACCCATTGTTCTGAAGCCGCTCACGCAGCCCCTCAAGCTCAGCGAAACCTGGCGCCTGTACCTGCATGGCCAGATCGCCACGCGCCTCGCTGAAATCCACCTGACTGATCTGCACCTGCCCACCTTCGGCCGCTAGCGCCCCACTGACCTGAGCCAGCAAGCCGAGCAGACGGGTTTGTCCGCCGCCCGCACTGGCCTGCAGGTGCTGATCAAACTGCGCACGCAGGTTGACCAGCTTGCGGTCCTGCGGGAACAGCTCCCTATACAGCGTGGCACTAGCAGTGGCGTACGCCTCGGCCTGACGCTGCAGATGCCAACCCTGAACCAGATTAAAGCCCCACTGCAGCACCAGCCACAGCCCCGCCACCGCCAATAACGGCCGCCAGCGTTGCCATTGACTCCCACCGGACTGCACGGCGAACTCGCCCTGCGCCAGGTTATTGCGCAGCGGTTGCTGAGCCAGCCAGACGAGGGGATCAGCGACTGCCTGACTGTCATCCACGGGTTGCAGGGACGCCTGTTCAGGGCCACACCACGCCATCTGCGGCTGTGCACACAAGGGGCTTAGCTGCGGCCAGTCCTGCGCTTGCACGGCCATGCGCGTGACATTTTCACCGCCCAACAACCAGCGACCGTGCGCCGCTAATAACGCAGTGCCTGTGGCAGGCAGCAAGTCAGCATCCACCGCAATCGCCTGTGGCGGCGTGGCACACAGCGCCAACCAGCCGGCCAGCCAGCTGCGGCGCACGGCAAATACCCGGTGACGACCATCAGCCAATTGCTCACCCAGGGCCAAGTGCATCAGCTCAACGTCCTCGGCCAGCAGCTCCTCCACCGCGAACGGCAATGCCTGACGCAGCCAGCGCGCCTTGCGGGTTGGCAGGTTGACCGCACAGGCGGTCACTGCCTCGACCGGCAAGACCAGCGTCCAGTGGCCACCAAGCTGCGCCTGCACTTCACTGAACATCAGGCTATCGCTCAGTCCATCGATAACCCGCTGCACCGGTAGATCCGCCTGCGCGCCGGCGCAGGCAGCGGGCGGCAGAAACACATAGGTCTGACTCATGGTTGGACGTCCTCAACGGGCACCGGCGGCATGCCGCCCTGCCCCAAATCACGGGCTAAAACATATACCTGACCATCACTGGCGCGCTGCAAGGTGCTGCGCAAGAGCTGCCGACGCTCACCCACGCTGACTTCGCTGAGCACCTGAAAATACTGACTGCCCACGGCAAGCCCCTGACTCTGTACCTGCAGGCCATTGAGCTGCGCAAAAAAGCTTGGCACATCGCGATAGCCTTCCCCCCCCCGAGCAGCAACCAAACCCTGGGCGGTGCTCAGTGACAGGCCCTCGGCCAAACTTGCCAACACCCGCGCGCTGGCAGTATTCACATTAAGGGTGGCATCCGCTGGCAACGCGCTGACGTAAGGCAGCAAGTGCTGATAATCCACCTCGGTCATTTCCAATAGCAGCCGTAGCTCCGATACATCAGTCAATTCACGGTTAGCGGCGCGATAGGCAGGTTGCGCTAACAGGTATTGATTGTCCTCTGCGCCATAGCCGCCAGTGGGCTGATCATCTGCGTCTAACCAATCGAGCAGGCGCTCGGCGTAGGGCGCATTAATCTGCAACCCCAGCAATAGGCGACGCAGCTGCGCCACAGCGGCTTCATTCGGCTGCCCCTGATGCAGCAGGCTGTTGAGGTTAAACCGACCGCTCGGGTCGATGATCTGTACGCGCAACGCGCCGCCCTCATCCAGCGCAAACGGCGCACGCGGCATGGCCCACGCCTCGCCCAGATGATCAATTGGCGCACGCGGGTCACCCGCACGTAGATCACGCTGCAACATGGCCTTGGCCAGCGTTTCGCCACCCAGCGCGTAATGCCAGGCCTGGCGGGCATGCAACTGATTGGCGCTGCTGCGAATCGATAGCTGCTGGCGGGCGATAATCCCGGCACTGACCACCGTGACCACGGCCACCACCAGCAGCACAGTAATCAACGCCATACCGCGTTGCCGGCTCATGGCTGCGACTCCGCCGGCTGGGCACTGCCCGCATCAGTCGGGTCATCCGGATTCTCTCCTGGCGCCTGAGCTAAGCGCGCGGGCAAACCTTCGGGCAGCCGCAGCAAGCGGCGCAACTCGCCATAACGCCGATGCTGCAGCACCAGTTCAATGGCCTGCGGCAACAGCGTGAGCGCCTCATCGGGACTTTTGCTTGCCGGCGGCCAACTGCTGATCCAGCCGCCGTCTTGGTCCATATAGCGCAACTGCAACTGGGTGACACCGTCCAGTGCTTGCTGCACCTGCGGCTGACTGTCCTGCGCCTGATCGAGCACCGTCCAGTAACGCCGCTGCCATTGCTCGCCACTGAGCTGCCAGCGCACCCGTTGTAGGCTGGAACGGGGCTGCCCCAAGGGGTTGCGCCAGCCATTGCGCGTCAGTTCCAAGGCTGGGCTTTCCAGATCATCTCCTATTAAAGCGGCGCGCGGATCACCAAAGGCATCACGTACAGGCCTGGCGTGTATCTGCAGTAGATCGCGCTCAAACGCAGCCATGGCCCGCACCAGCTCACGCAATTGCAGTTCGTGGCTACGCGTGACCTTATCGGTTTGCAGCACGCTGTCGAGCATGCGGTAGGTGGCCAAGCCCAGTAGCGCAAAAATGGCGATGGCGATCAGCAGCTCAAGCAAGGTGAATCCGCGCACAGCTTTCATGGCATCACTCCAATAAAGCCATTGAGGCTGACCACGGCACGCTCGCGGGCATCGCCGCCGGAGCGCCCCTGCGCCATTGGCGCCACCCACAGCATGACACGACGCATATCTGCTTCACTGGTGGCCTGCACCTCACTTTGCCACTGCCAACGCCGCCCAGCGAACTCCAGCTCCCCCTGATCACGCCCATCAAGCACAGCGCCCTGCGCCAGCTGCATTTCGCTCAGCCGGTTATCGGCAATCCACATCGCCAGGGTCTTGTCCTCTAGGCGAGCGGCGGTTTGCAGGCTGCGTGCGGTGGCCGTCAACACACTGGCTGCCACCAGCGCAAAAATCGCCAAGGCGACCAGCACCTCAAGCAAGGTAAAACCGGCGGCACGCCTCATCGACTAGCCCCTGCCGGTTGCTCGACCTCAACCGTGGGCAACTTAAAGCCATCGCTGACCAGCTGCAGACGCAAGCCATCGGCGCGACGCTCAGCCAAACGCAGGCGAAACGGACTGATCTCTCCACTCGACAACAACAGCACCTGCGGCAGCAGTACACCGCTGCTAGGCGCATCACCTTCAGCCGATGGCAACTGCAACGCGGCACCCTCCAGCTCAACACTCAATTCGGCCCAGACAGGCAAGTGATGCGGCTTATTGCCCAGCGGCTGCCAGGCCTGCTGGGTTGGCTCATAGCGCAGCACCTGATAGGTCTCGCGACCGAGCAGCAGGCCGTACTCCTGATTATCCAGCACGGCCTCTTCAGCCAGCACGCCGACCAGCCCGGCTAAACGCTCGGCTTCGTTATGCAGCTCACGACCGGGACCGGCGATGCCCAGACTGAACACCGCCAAACCGATCAGGCTGCCGAGAATCACCAGCACCACCAGCAGTTCGATCAGGGTAAAGCCCCTGGCCTGACTAACGCGCTGGCGCATACGGCTCAGAGGTCCCAGTTACCGATATCGGCATCCTGGTCACTACCACCATCCTTACCATCAGCACCGAGTGAATACAGGTCGAATGCCCCCTTGGTGCCCGGCGCCAGGTACTGATAAACATTGCCCCACGGGTCGATCGGCAGACGCTTGAGGTAGCCGTCGCGGTTCCAGTTCTTTGGTTGCGGGCTGCCTGAAGGCTTCTTCACCAAGGCTTCCAAGCCCTGCTGGGTGCTCGGATAAACGTGATTATCCAGCTTGTACATATCCAGGGCCGCCGCCACGGCCTTGATATCACCTTTGGCCACCGTGACTTTGGCTTGGTCAGGCCGACTCATGACCTGCGGCACGACCAAGGCCGCCAAAATCCCCAGAATGACCACCACCACCATGATTTCGATCAGCGTAAAACCGGATTGACGCTTATTCACTGCTTACCCCACCAACTGATTAAGAGACAGAATCGGCAGCAGAATGGCCAGCACGATCACCAGCACCACCGCCCCCATAAAGACCAACATAAAGGGCTCGAACAGGCCTACTAATAATGCCACCTGGGCACTCAGATCGTTTTCCTGATTACGCGCCGTACGCGCCAGCATCTGGTCCAGCTCACCGGAGCGCTCACCGCTGGCAATCATATGCAGCATCATCGGCGGAAACTGGCCGCTGGCCTCAAGCGCGCGGGTCAGGCTGCCGCCTTCACGCACTTTTTGCGCAGCGATGACGACATCCGCACGAATTACCCGATTAGCGATCACCTGCGCGCCAATGCCCAGCGCTTCGACCAAGGGCACGCCGCTACGGGTCAGAATCGCCAAGGTTGAGGCAAAACGCGCGCAATCGGTTGCACGAATCAAGCGCCCCACCAGCGGAATACGCAACAGAAAACCATGCCAGCGCGCCTTAACCGCCTCATCCCGCAAGGCCCAGCGCAGGGCGCATACCGCCAGTAGCAGGATAATCACCGCCAGCCAGCCCCAGCCTTTTACCCAATCACTCAGAGCAATCAGGCCACGGGTCAGCGCCGGCAAGGTTTGCCCGGAGTCGATAAACACCCGCACCACGTCCGGCACCACATAACCAAGCAGAAAGCCGACGATCAGCAGGGAGGTGCACATCAGGATCAACGGATAGAGCAGCGCCAGCTGGATTTTTTGCCGCGACTGCTGACGCTGCTCGGTGTAATCGGCCAACTGTTCCAACACTGGCCCAAGATGGCCGGCATGCTCGCCCGCCGCCACCGTGGCGCGGTACAACTCGGGAAACGCAGACGGAAACTCTTTCAGGCTGCTGGCCAGGTCGTGTCCCTCCAGCACCCGCGCCCGCACCGCCAGCAACATGCTCTGCATACGCGGCGAGCTGGCCTGCGCAGCCGCGGCGCGTAACGCCTCCTCAATCGGTAAAGCGGCCTGCACCAAGGTAGCCAACTGCCGGGTGACCAGCGCCAGGTCGCGGGCTGACATGCCGCGCGAAAAACTGAAATGCACACCCGCGCCAGCGTTTTCCCGGGTACGGGTGGCTTTAACGTCCAGCGGTGCCAGTTGCCGATCACGCAGCATCTGCCGCACCTGTCGAGCGCTGTCGGCTTCCAGCACGCCTTTCTGCTGGCGACCTTTGCCGTCGAGGGCGAGGTATTCGAAGGCGGCCATTATTCTTCCCCGCTCATTCTTCGCGCGTTACGCGCAGCACTTCCGCGACCGTGGTCGCGCCTTCCAATACCTTGCGCCGCCCATCCTCACGAATGCTCGGGCCCAAGCTACGGGCGTGACGGGTCATCTCCTGTTCGGAAGCGGCGTTGTGAATCAGCGTACGCAGATGATCATCAAACACCACCAACTCATAGATACCGGTACGTCCGCGATAGCCCTGCTGATGGCACTCCACACAGCCGCGGGCGTGATACAGGGTCGGTGGTGCATCCACGGCAACGCCCAGCAATGCGCACTCGGCGGCATCCGCCTGGTAGGCCTGCTTGCAGTGTGGGCAGAGCACCCGTACCAGGCGCTGGGCCAATACCCCGAGCAACGATGACGACAGCAAGAACGGCTCGATGCCCATGTCTACCAGGCGGGTAATCGCGCCAATCGCACTGTTGGTGTGCAGGGTCGACAGCACCAAATGGCCGGTCAGCGAGGCCTGCACGGCGATTTCGGCGGTTTCCTTGTCGCGAATTTCACCGACCATCACCACGTCTGGGTCCTGACGCAAGATGGCGCGCAGTCCGCGGGCAAAGGTCATGTCGACCTTGGTGTTGACCTGGGTCTGGCCGATGCCTTCAAGGTGGTATTCGATCGGGTCTTCGACGGTAAGGATATTGCGCGTGCGGTCATTCAAACTGACTAGGCTGGCGTACAGCGTGGTGGTCTTACCCGAGCCAGTAGGCCCGGTGACCAGCAGAATACCGTGCGGTTTACGCACGGTGGCTTCCATCAGACCACGGTCCCGCGCACTCATGCCCAGATGCTGCAGGTTCAGGCGTCCAGCCTGCTTATCGAGCAAACGCAGCACCACCCGTTCACCATTGGCCGAAGGCAAAGTGGACACCCGCACATCCACCTCACGGCCGCCGACTTTCAGGGAAATCCGTCCATCCTGCGGGATGCGTTTCTCGGCGATATCCAAGCGCGCCATCACCTTGATACGCGACACCAGCAGGGCCGCCAATTCACGCTTGGGTTCGAGCACTTCACGTAGGATACCGTCCACCCGGAAACGCACGACAAGGCGTTTCTCGAAGGTTTCCAGGTGGATATCCGAAGCATTTTCCTTGATCGCTTCACCGAGAATGGCGTTGATCAAACGGATAATCGGCGCGTTGTCTTCTTGCTCAAGCAGGTCTTCGGTTTCTGGCATTTGCTCGGCAAGAGTAGCTAAATCGAGGCTACCACCAATATCCTCGGCCAGTTGCATGGATGCCGAGTCATGCTGATAAACCTTGGCCAGAACCCGCTCAAAGGCTTCCAGCGAAACGGCTTGCAGCTGCATGTGCGCACCGGCGAAACGCTGGGCTTCGGCCAACGCAACCAAGTCGGCGCCCGGGCGACAGGCGAGGCTCGGCACACCATCAGCCATCAACAGCACCACTCCATGTCGCTTGGCAAAGCTGAATGGCAAACGCTTTGAGGGCACTTCTATTAGCAGCGCATTCATTCGTAACAGGCCTTTTGCACAGTAACCCAAGCTTGCACCGAAGCCCGCTATGCGCGGGACAGGAAGCCAGGGTTCTGTGAATTAATTGTTGTAAGTAGCCGGAAATAACATGAAACCAATGCGCTATCTTTAGCACATTGAGCGAATCGGCACACTACCCCAGCCGGGGGCTGTCAAACGCGCGGCAAATGTCTATGATCAGCGCGCAAGCCACGCCACATAATAATAAATCCCGGAGTGACGCCCTTGCCCTTTTCGGCTCCCCAACGCTGGTTACAGCGCCACGCCACCACTTTGCTGGGGCTCGCACTGGTAATCGCCATGAGCATCAGCCTGGCCTGGCAAAGCGCCGACTGGTTGCGCTTGCTACGTGCGCCAGTGCCAGCAAGCGACAACAGCGATAACGCCCTACCGATTGCGGCGCAAAACCCCGAAATCGGTCAACTGTTCGGCAGCAGCAACGCCGCCAGTGACAGCCCGCCCCCCACCACCAACTTGCGTCTCACCCTGCTCGGCAGCTTTGTGCATGCCGACCCGCAGCGTTCCAGCGCGATCATCCGCAGCGAAGGCAGCAGCGCTCAGCGCTACAGCATCAACAGCGAGATCAGCAGCGGCGTACGCCTGCACTCGGTGGCCGCCGATCACGTCGAGCTGATACGCAATGGCCGCCGCGAGAGGCTTAGCTTTCCCCTGCACAGTTCGGCCGCCGGCAACCTGCAAAGCCACACCCAAGAAGTCATGGCCGATCCGGTTGATCAGCTCAGCGAGCTGCAATCCGATGACCTCAGCCAGCTGCGCGAGCGTATGGAAGCACTGCGCCAGCAGATGCAGGACTCCGGTAGCCTGCCCGACACTGTTGACCCCACCGAACAGCCCACGGAAAACAACTGACACGATGACTCCGACTCTCTCGCGCCTTACCTTCGCTTTGCTGGCTGCCGGTCTGGTTTGCAGCCCTCTGCCACTCAGCGCCGCCGTTACAGCCGTTGCGCCAAGCGTCAGCCAGCAGGAAGAAAGCTGGACCATCAACCTCAAGGGCGCCGATATCCGCGAGTTTATCGACCAGGTGGCGCAGATCAGCGGACAGACCTTTGTTGTCGACCCGCGGGTAAAAGGCCAGGTCAACGTGGTATCCAATAGCCCGCTGACGCTGACGGAGGTCTATCAGCTGTTTCTGTCAGTCATGGCCACCCACGGCTTCAGCGTGATCACCCAAGGCGACCAGGCGCGCATCGTGCCCAACGCCGAGGCCAAAGCTGACGCGGATGCCGGACGCAATGCACCCGATCGCCTGGAAACTCGACTGATCCAAGTCCAGCACGGTTCGGCGACCGAACTGATCCCGCTGATCCGCCCATTGGTGCCGCAATACGGCCACCTGGCCGCGATCAGCAACGCCAACGCGATCATCATCAGCGACCGCACGGCGAATATCGAACGCATTGAAGACCTGCTGCGCCAGCTCGACCAGAAAGGCCAGCACGACTACAGCGTGCTCAACCTGCAGCACGCCTGGGTCATGGACACCGCTGAAGTGCTGCGCAGCGCCGTGGATCGCGGCCAGGCCAAGGGCGCGTCTGGCACCCAGGTGATCGCCGACGGCCGCACCAACCGCCTGATTCTGCTCGGCCCACCCGGCGCGCGCGCCAAGCTGATGGCGTTGGCAAAGTCGCTGGACAGCCCAACCAGCCGCTCGGCCAATACCCGGGTCATCCGCCTGCGCCATGGCGATGCCAAGAGCCTGGCGGAAACCCTGGGGGAAATTTCT